>JAMWZF010000311.1 GCA_024304875.1 Paracoccaceae bacterium | reverse complement strand
TGACCGTGTCGACGGGGGCACCGCCGCCGGTGATCGTGATGACCTGCTCGGCATCGTCGCCGCCGATCCCCTCGCCCTGACCCTCTTGAAGGAGCCGGGTGCGATGGGCGCGGACATCGCCGTCGGCAGCGCCCAGCGCTTCGGCGTGCCGATGGGCTACGGCGGGCCGCACGCCGCCTACCTGGCCTGCCGCGACGACTACAAGCGCGCCATGCCGGGCCGCATCGTCGGCGTCTCCATCGACAGCCACGGCAACAAGGCCTACCGCCTGTCCCTGCAGACCCGCGAGCAGCACATCCGCCGCGAGAAGGCGACCTCGAACGTCTGCACCGCCCAGGCGCTCCTTGCCGTCATGGCCAGCTTCTACGCCGTCTTCCACGGCCCCGAGGGGCTGAAGGCCGTCGCCCAGCGCATCCACCGCAAGACGGTGCGGCTGGCCAAGGGGCTGGAGGCGGCGGGCTTCAAGGTGGAGCCGGACGCCTTCTTCGACACGATCACCGTCGAGGTCGGCCTGTTCCAGCGCGGCGTCCTTCAGGCCGCGGTCAAGGAGGGGGTGAATTTGCGCCGGGTGGGCAAGACCAAGGTCGGCATCACCCTCGACGAGGCCACCCGCCCCCGCGTGATCGAGGCGGTCTGGCGCGCCTTCGGCATCGACCGCAAGGACGACGATTTCGCCCCCGAGTATCGCGTGCCCGAGCACATGGTGCGCACCAGCGCCTACCTCGAGCACGACGTCTTTCACATGAACCGGGCCGAGACCGAGATGATGCGCTACATGCGCCGCCTGTCGGACCGGGATCTGGCGCTCGACCGGGCGATGATCCCGCTGGGATCGTGCACGATGAAGCTCAACTCCGCAGCCGAGATGATGCCGGTGTCCTGGCGCGAATTCTCGATGATGCATCCCTTCGCGCCCAAGGACCAGGCGCGGGGATATAAAGAGCTGATCGACGATCTGTCCGAGAAGCTCTGCACCATCACCGGCTACGATGCCCTGTCGATGCAGCCCAACTCGGGCGCGCAGGGGGAATACGCGGGGCTGCTGACCATCGCCGCCTGGCACCGGGCCAACGGCGAAGGGCACCGCAACGTCTGCCTGATCCCGGTGAACGCCCACGGCACCAACCCGGCCAGCGCCCAGATGGTCGGCTGGACCGTGGTGGCGGTGAAATGCGACGAGATGGGGTCCATCGACCTGGATGACTTCCGCGCCAAGGCCGAGAAGCACTCGGACAACCTCGCCGGCTGCATGATCACCTATCCCTCGACCCACGGGGTCTTCGAGGAAACGGTCAAGGACGTCTGCGCCATCACCCACCAGCATGGCGGGCAGGTCTATATCGACGGGGCGAACCTGAACGCAATGGTGGGTCTGTCGCGGCCCGGCGACCTCGGCGGCGACGTCAGCCACCTCAACCTGCACAAGACCTTCTGCATCCCCCACGGCGGCGGCGGGCCCGGCATGGGGCCGATCGGGGTCAAGGCGCACCTGGCGAAGCACCTGCCCGGCCACCCGGCCACCGGGGGCGAGGAGGGGCCGGTCAGCGCCGCGCCCTTCGGCTCGCCCTCTCTCCTGCCGATCTCATGGGCCTACTGCCTGATGATGGGCGGCGAGGGGCTGACGCAGGCGACGCGGGTCGCGATCCTGAACGCCAACTACATCGCCCAGCGGCTGGACGGGGCCTACGACGTGCTCTACCGCGGGTCCAAGGGCCGGGTGGCGCATGAATGCATCCTCGACACCCGGCCGTTCGAGAAATCCGCCGGCGTCACGGTCGAGGACATCGCCAAGCGGCTGATGGACGCCGGCTTCCACGCCCCGACGATGAGCTGGCCGGTGGCGGGCACCCTGATGGTGGAGCCGACGGAGAGCGAGACCAAGGCCGAGCTGGACCGGTTCTGCGACGCCATGCTGGCGATCCGGGAGGAGATCCGCGACATCGAGGAGGGGCGCATCGACCGGGACAACAACCCGCTGAAGAACGCACCCCACACGATGGAGGACCTCGTGCGCGACTGGGACCGGCCCTACAGCCGCGAACAGGGATGCTTCCCTCCTGGCGCCTTCCGGGTCGACAAGTACTGGCCGCCGGTCAACCGCGTGGACAACGCCTACGGCGACCGGAACCTGGTCTGCACCTGCCCTCCGATGTCGGATTACGCCGAGGCGGCGGAATAGCCGGGCGCTATTCGGCCGCCATCGAGACCGAGAGGACCTTGCTCAGTCCGACGTTGTCCACCACGAGGTCCTTGACCGTCAACCGGTCGAGCTGCTCGTAAAAGGCATCGACGGCCGTCTCGATGCCCCCGCGCAGGCGGCAGTGCGGCAGAAGCGGGCAGGCATTGGTGTTGGCCGCGAAGCATTCGGTCACGGCGACGTCGGCTTCCATGATGCGCATGACGGTCCCGACCCGGATGTCTTCCTTGGGCAGGTTCAGACGAAGACCGCCGCCGCGGCCACGCATCGTCTTGAGGTAGCCGATCCGCGCCAGGCTGTTGACGACCTGTCCGATGTGATTTTCCGACGAATTGCACCCTGCCGCGATCTCGGCCTTGGTGACGGTCCGTTCTTCGTTCACCGCGCAATACATCAGAATGCGCATGGCAAGGTTCGATCGTTTCGTAAGGCGCATCGGCGGGTCCTCGAACTGTCCTATCCAGCTATCGTTGCTTTCCCTCTGCGGACCAACTGCGCCCTGGTCAGAATGCGGGCATCATGCCACGCGGCCACGGACCGTCCCCGATCCCATGTACCTGTATGCGCCTTCCAAGCAGCGTCGATTCGCAATGCAGATACCTGTATACATCTATACGCGCGCAAAGGAATTGCGAAAACGCGGCTTCCGATCGACGGAAAGCGACAGCCCGGTGTCGCGGGCCAACAGGTCAACAAATCTGGGGACGGTCTGGTAGCGGAGGAGGGACTCGGGGTGCAGACCCCACATTCTAACGCTCTGTAAATTCAAGATTTCACGGCGACGACGCTACCAATAGCCCCGCGTCATTCTTCCTTGGGGCTGCAATCGATCATTTGCTCTTGGCCACCAGCCAACCTCGGCAAGTCACCCCATCGTGAACCGGGCGAAGGGAGGGTGCAGTCGGTGGGGTCTGAACAGGCAGACACCCGTCGGCCCTGCACGCGGAGATTTTTTCCGTGACTGCAAACTTTCGGAGACCCAAGGGAAAGATTCACGGCCCCTTCGGAAGACCATTTATTCATATCAAATGTTCGACTGCATGGACAATCCGCTCATGTCGTTCGTTCTGCGCAATTTTCTTTTCGATTTCCCGGATTGCGCCATCAGCCGGGAAAGAGCCCGTTCTCTCGTTTCGGCCTGTTTCATCCACACACCACACGTCGCCACTCCTGAACGATGCCGCGCTGACATGCGTTGAACTGCAGAGACAGTCCCGGGGCGGATGCGCTCCGAGCCAAAGACTTCAGGAGAACGGACATGAACGAGACATCACTCGAAGGCAGCCTCCTGGCGCATCGGCGCCTGTTCCGGCTGCTGCTGACCGAGCTTGCAGGAACCCCCGCCGGCGACCGTATGCGCGACTTCCTCCGCGAGCGATCGGTGCTTCAGGACGGGCAGGAAGACCCGGGTGCCGTCGAGACGGCTGGCAACGACATCGCTCTCGCGATCGCCGAGGAGTTCCGCAAGATCATCGACGACCTCCCGGCGGAGGCGGAAGGCGACAGCATCCGTCCCGCCGGCAGCGAGTCGATGGTCCAGCCGCCCGCCGGCTGGGACGAGGTGGACGAGGCCTCCGACGAATCCTTCCCCGCCAGCGATCCACCGGCCCACTCGCGGTAGTCCGGCGGGGATCGGCCCGCGCGCTATCTCGAGCGTCAGCTTGATGCCTTTCGCGAGGACCTGCGCCTGCACCGGCAGATGCACCTGAGCGCAGTGGCTCTTGGCGACGGCGCCAGCGCGATGGCGCGGCTCTATGCTGACG
>JAMWZF010000310.1 GCA_024304875.1 Paracoccaceae bacterium | reverse complement strand
GCGGCCGTCGGATGCGCGCCGCCGCGGCCGGGGCCCTGTTCGGTCGCCGCTGAGGCACCGGACCCGCCGGTGCCGAAAAGCCGGGCGCGCGACCGGTTTCTGCGGCACCGGCGCGGCACCGAAGGCAGGACTGCCGGCGATGACATGATAGTTTCGTGACACCGGTCCGGCCCCCTAGTATGGAGGCCCTGCTTTCACCGCCCGGATTCGGAGCTGCCCTGCCCGTGCCAAAGTCGATGCCTCCCGCCCATCCCTTCGATTTCGACGCCGTCCTCGAGGACGACGACAAGCTCAAGGAGGAATGCGGCGTCTTCGGCGTGATCGGCGTGGCCGACGCCGCCTCCTTCGTCGCCCTCGGCCTGCATGCGCTGCAGCACCGGGGACAGGAGGCCGGCGGCATCGTCACCCACGACGCCGAGGCCGGCTTCATGTCCGCCCGGCGCTTCGGTTACGTCCGCGACAACTTCACCGATGCCGAGACCATCGCCTCCCTGCCCGGCCCCATCGGGATCGGGCACGTCCGCTACTCCACCGCCGGGTCCAAGGGCCAGACCGCGATCCGCGATGTGCAGCCCTTCTTCGGCGAATTCGCCATGGGCGGCGCGGCGATCGCCCACAACGGCAACATCACCAACGCCAACGCGCTCCGGCGCGAGCTGATCGAGCGCGGGTCGATCTTCCAGTCCTCCTCCGACTCTGAATGCATCATCCACCTGATGGCCCGGTCGCTCCAGCGCGACATCCCGGCCCGGATGGAGGATGCGCTTCGCCGGGTCGAGGGCGCGTTCAGCGTCGTCGCCATGACCCGGACCAAGCTGATCGGCGTGCGCGATCCGCTCGGCGTGCGCCCGCTGGTGCTGGGCAAGATCGGCGATGGCTGGTGCCTGGCCTCCGAGACCTGCGCCCTCGACATCATCGGCGCCGAATTCGTGCGCGAGATCGACCCGGGCGAATTGGTCGTCATCACCGACAAGGGCATCGAGAGCGCCCGCCCCTTCCGGCCCCGCAAAAGCCGGTTCTGCATCTTCGAGCATGTCTACTTCTCGCGTCCCGACAGCACGCTCGGCGGGCGCAGCGTCTACGAGACGCGCGAGGCGATCGGCCGCGAGCTGGCCAAGGAGGCCCCCGTCGAGGCCGACCTCGTCTGCCCCGTCCCCGACAGCGGCACCCCGGCGGCCATCGGCTTCGCGGCAGAGAGCGGCATCCCCTACGCGATGGGCATCGTGCGCAACCAGTACGTCGGCCGCACCTTCATCGAGCCGACCGAGCAGATCCGGAACATGGGCGTAAGGCTGAAGCTGAACGTCAACCGCGCCCTGATCCGGGGCAAGCGGGTCGTGCTGGTGGACGACAGCGTCGTTCGGGGCACGACCAGCCGCAAGATCAAGGAGATGATCCTCGACGCCGGCGCGGCCGAGGTCCACTTCCGTATCGCCTCTCCCCCCACCGCCTGGCCCTGCTTCTACGGTGTCGACACGCCCCAGCGCGAGAAGCTGCTGGCGGCGACGATGACCGAGGACGAGATGCGCACCCACCTCGAGGTGGATTCCCTGCGCTTCATCTCCCTCGACGGGCTCTACCGCGCGGTGGGCGAGGCCAAGGGCCGCGATCCCAACCAGCCGCAGTATTGCGACGCCTGCTTCTCGGGCGAATACCCGGTGGAGCCGGCCGACATGCTGGAAAAGGGCTTCCAGATGAAGACCGCCGCCGAATAGGCGACGGTGCGCCTGTTCGAGGAGGCAGGACCGGGGCGCTGCCCCGGACCCCGAGGTATTTGGAGCGAAAAGAGGCAGGGGCGGCCGGCCCCGCCCCGGTGCGGCGCTTCGGCGGCAAGCCGCGCAGGCAGGACGGCGGGGCTTTTCGCGGCCGGCGGGTCGTGGCAGATGCTGCGATGCAACAAGGGCGGAACGCCCGACACCGCAGGCAACGACAGACATCCCATGACAGACCAGACGACTCCGCCAGAGGTGGCCGCCGCAGCCTCCCGTCCCGTTTCTCTCAGCCTCTCCGACCTGACCCTGATCGGCACCTTCACCGGCCCCGAGGGCGGCCGCGCCCTGATCCGCAATCCGGGCGGTGAGATCGTCCAGGTCACCGTCGGCGACGAGACCCCCGCCGGCACCGTCGTGGTGGTGGCCGAGACCCATCTGCTGCTGGTCCGCGGGACCGAGTCGATCGTCCTCCCCCTGCCCGACGCCGGCTGAGGCCGGCTTGCCTTTGGCCGCGCGCGCGCCTATCCCGGCGGCATGACCGGAGCCGCCGACGTCGACGCCTATATCGCCGCCCTGCACGCGCCCTTTCGGGACGCGCTGACCCGGCTGCGCGCCGCGATTCTGGCGCTTCTGCCGGAGGGGACCGAGAAGATCTCCTACGCCATGCCGGGTGTCTGGCAGGGCGGCAAGATGATCGCCGGCTACGCCGCCTTCTCGAAGAACTGCGGCCTCTATCCCCATTCGGGCACCGTCGTGCCTGCGCTCGCCGACCGGATCGAGGCCGAGGGCTTCAGGTGGTCCAAGAGCGGCATCACCTTCCCGCCGGACCGCCTGCCTTCGGCAGAGCTCGTCGCGGCGGTCATCACCGCACGACTGAAGGAGGTCGGCCAGGCATGAGCTTTCCCTCGCATGTCTTCGTCCTGTGCACCGGGCGCTGCGGGTCCACCACCCTTGCCCGCGCCTGCGCGCATTTCGACAACTGGACCGCGGCCCACGAAAGCCGCAGCCACCTGACCGGTCCCGCCCGCTTCGCCTTTGCCCAGCGGCACATCGAGATCGACAACCGCCTTGCCTGGCTGCTGGGCCGGCTCGACCGGCACTACGGCGACGGCGCGGCCTACGTCCACCTGACCCGGGACGCCGAGGAGGTGGCCCAGAGCTTCGCCAGGCGCGCCGGTCAGGGCATCCTCAAGGCCTATCGCAACGACATCCTGTTGAAGGCCCCGGTGCGCGCCAAGGGCACGCCGCTGATCGACTACTGCCGCGACTACGTCGAGACGGTGACCGAGAACATCCGCCTGTTCCTGAAGGACAAGACCCACGTGATGCCCATGACGCTCGAGACCATGGGCCAGGATTTCGACCGCTTGATCGGCTGGACCGGCGCCACCGGCGACCTCGGCGCCGCCCGCGCCACGCTTGCCGAACGCCACAACGCGAGCCGCCAGCCATGACCGACCGTCCCGTCGCCCTCGTCACCGGAGCCTCCCGGGGGCTCGGCCACGCCATGGCGCTGGCCCTGGCGTCCACCCACCACGTCGTCGCCGTGGGTCGCACCGTCGGCGCGCTGGAGGACCTCGACGACGCGATCCGCACCGCCGGCGGGCAGGCGACCCTCGCGCCGATGGACATCACCACCGACGCCGCCATGCAGCAGCTCTGCCGGTCGATGCACGACCGCTGGGGGCGGCTCGACCTCTGGGTCCATGCCGCCATCCATGCCGCCCCTCTCGCCCCGGCGGGACACGTTCAGGACAAGGACTTCGAAAAGTCGGTGGCGATCAACCTCTCTGCGACCCGCCGCCTGATCGCCTACCTCGCCCCCCTTCTCGGCACCGCCGGGCGGGCGGTCTTCTTCGACGACCCCGTCGGCGGATCGCCGTTCTTCGGCAGCTACGGCACCACCAAGGCCGCGCAGATCGCCCTCGCCCGGTCCTGGCAGGCCGAGGGCGCCCGGACCGGCCCCCGGGTCGACATCGTGACGCCCCGGCCCATGCCCACCGCCACCCGCGCCCGGTTCCACCCCGGCGAAGACCGCGCGCCGCTCTCGGCCCCCGCGGACGAGGCGGCCCGCCTTCTGGCCGAGATCGGCCTGGCCGGGGCGTGACGCCGCGGCGCAGGAACCACCTCTTTCCGCACCCGTTGGTCAGGGACAGCTGAATTCAACGGAGACTGACATGCGTGTTCTCATCGCCGGCGCGACCGGCAACACCGGCCACCGCCTGACCCACATCCTGACCGAGCGGGGGCACACCCCCGTC
>JAMWZF010000031.1:12495-15687 GCA_024304875.1 Paracoccaceae bacterium | reverse complement strand
ATCTTGGAGGGATCGTCGCCCGGCCGCAGCGGGCTGATCGCCGGGCCGGTCTCGTCGCCGTCGGGCGGCAGGATGGACGGGTCGAGGGTGGGATGGGTTGCGTCGGTCATCGCGGCCTCAGGTGAATCGGATGCGCGGGTCGAGCAGCGCGAGAAGAAGGTCGGAGATCAGCATGCCGACGAGGGTCAGGATCCCCATGAGGAAGATGAAGCTGCCGGCGAGGTACATGTCCTGGCTCACCAGCGCCCGGATCAGCATCGGCCCCGCCGTGGGCAGGTTCAGCACGATCGCGGTGATCGTGACCCCGGAGATCAGCTGCGGCAGTACCCAGCCGATGGCCGAGACGAAGGGGTTCAGCGCGATGCGGACGGGGTACTTCATCACCACGTCGAATTCCCGCAGGCCCTTGGCGCGGGCGGTGACGACGTAGGGTTTGGACAATTCGTCCGTCAGGTTCGCCCGCAGGATGCGAATGAGAGAGGCCGTGCCGGAGGTGCCGATGACGACGACCGGAATCCAGAGGTGCTTCAGCAGGTCCCAGAACTTGGCCAGGCTCATCGGCTCGCCGACGAACTGTGGCGAATAGAGGCCGCCCACGCTCTGCCCGAAATACTTGTAGCTGATGTACATCAGCGTCAGCGCGAGGATGAAGTTGGGGATCGCGAGGCCGAGGAAGCCGAAGAAGGTGAAGACGTGGTCGCCGACCGAGTGGCGGCGCACGGCGGAATAGATGCCGATGGGCAGGGAGACGGCCCAGACGAAGATGAGGGCGGCGATGGAGACGCCGAGGGTGGCGCCCATCCTCTCCCAGATCAGCTCGCTGACCGGGCGGCCCCATTCGAAGGAATAGCCGAAGTCGCCGCGCAGCACGATGCCGGTGATCCAGTGCCAGTACTGCACCAGCACCGGGTCATCGAGGCCGTAGATCCGCCGCAGCCGCGCGACCTCGGCCGGGTCGACCGTCTGGCCGCTGTCGGACATCCGCGCGATGACCGAGGTGAGGTAGTCCCCCGGCGGCAGCTGGATGATGAGGAAGGCGATGACCGAGATGCCGATCATCGTCGGCACCATCAGGATGATCCGCTTGATGATGTAGCCGAGCATGCGCGGCCCCCTCCCCCCTCAGGTCCAGTCGATGCGGAGGACTTCCGCAAGGTCGATCTGCGGCACGGTGATCTCGGCCGTGCCCTCCGCGATGGTCACGGGCACCTCCTGCCCGGCGATGAGCAGCCGCGCGGTGGCGCCGGTGCGGCCCTGAGGCAGGCGGGCGCGGACGACCTGGCCGGTCACCGGGTAGCTTTGCCGGATCGGGCCCTTCATCATCATCGGGTTGGTGAGGTTGGTCATCAGGACCACGGTGGCCCCCTCCCCCGTCCGGGCGGCGACGTCGAGCACGGCGGCGCCGCGCACCTCGACCGTCGGGGCCTCCTTCAGCGCCCAGCGCACGGCGTTCTCGATCAGCCGCTGGTGGTCGACGGAGAGCACGTGCCAGAAGGTGCCGCCGATGTTCCAGGGGATGTGGACCGTGCGGCCGCCGGCGGGCGTGTCGCGCGCGACCACGGCGGCGCCTTTGGGGTCCTCGCGGGGGTAGACTTCTTCCATCGGCAGATCGGGGAAGTCCGGGACGTAGAGGAAGGGCTGGTCGGCCTCCTCCACCGGCTCCACCGCCATCAGGCGGGTGCCGCCGATGATCCGCTTGGCCCCGTCGAAGCCGGCGGCGATCGGGTGATCGCCGTTCAGGGCGACGTAGGAGTTCTTGACCGGGCCGCGGGTCCGGCCGGTCATGCGCACGCCCAAGGCGGGGCCGAGGCCCAGTTCGGCCCGGGGGCTGGCATCGCCGTCCTCGGTCGCGGAGGCGCCGGCCACCAGCAGGCTGCCGCCCCGGCCGACCCAGTCCTCCAGCATCGCGCATTGTGCATCGGTCAGGCAGACGGCGTTGGGCAGGATCATCAGCCGGAAGCGGTCCAGCATCTCCGGCGTCATGGCGTGGTCGGAGACGAATTCGAAGGGCAGACCGGCCTCGACGAGGGCATGGTAGAAGCCGAGCTCGTCCGCCTCGGCCTCTCGCCTTGAGTTCCAGTCCCAGTGGCGCAGCGTCATGGTCGCGTCGAGGATGGCGATCTCGGTCGCGGGGACGGTCTCGGCCAGGGTCTCCTCGATGGTCTCGTGCAGCTCGAACCCCTTCGCCACCGGGTCGATCCAGCGGGTGTCGGGGATCACGCCGTTGAACTTGGTGAACCAGGGCAGCATCCCGTGCATCGCGCCGTTCACGATCCAGGCCTCGGTCTCGGCGGCGGAATTCACGCTGTCCTTCCAGCGGTGCACCGGTTCCTCGGGCCCGACCGAGGTGATGAGGATCGCCGGGCGGTCGCGGAAGGTGGCGCGCATCCGCTTGCCGTTGCGGCCGGCCATCCAGACCGGTTCGGCCCCGTGGCGGCCCTGGTGGTCGACGACGAGGAAGGGGCAGTGCTTCTCGATCAGTTCGAGGTCGAACTCCATCAGGCTGGCGCCGCCCATGTTGGGGATGAAGCTGGCGTGGGGCTTGATCGCCTTTACCGCGATGTCCCAGTCGATGACCATGCGGGTGAGGATGCCCCGCCGCCATGCCGACCAGGCCCGCCAGGTGGGATCGTCCGCCGCGGTGCTGCGCGGCAGGTCGAGGCCGGTGGCGGCGTGGAACTTGTCCTTGCAGCTGGCGCAGTAGCAGATGCCGTGGCCCTGCCAGCGGTTGGCGAAGACGGCGTCGATGTCGTAGTCGCGCACCAGCTCCTTCACCACCTTGGGCATGAAGCCGGCGTTGTAGTCGCCGTAGGCGCAGGTGACCCAGACATCCGGGAAGGCCCAGTGGCGGCGGGGCTGCCCCTCTGCATCGACGGCGACCCATTCGGGATGGGCCTCGGCGGCGTCCTGGTGGATGGCGTGGGGGTCGACCCGGGCCATGACGTGCATGCCGAGGTCGCGGGCGCCGGTCACGAGGTCGCCGAAGGGGTCGGTGCCATCCATGAACCTGCTGACGTAATGCAGCGGGACCTTGGACGGATAGTAGGCGATGTAGCCCCCGGCGCTGATGCAGGTCGCGTTCGACCGGGTCCGGCGGAAGATCTCGATCCATTCGGCCGGGTCGAACTTGACCGGGTCGTCCTCGGCCAGGGTCAGCTGGGTCCAGCGGGTGGCGGTGCGGTACCAGTCCGC
>JAMWZF010000031.1:0-12485 GCA_024304875.1 Paracoccaceae bacterium | reverse complement strand
GTCCGCAGGGTGGCGCTGGTCTGGTCGCGGACGTGGTCGCGCATGGGGGTGTCCTTCGGCAAGCGGAGAGGGTCCGGAGGGGCGCGGTGCATCGCCCCTCCGGGTCAAGGAGGCGGGAGGTCACTCCTTGAAGAGCTGCTCGGTCCCGATCGGCATCGGCGTCGGCCAGACGAAGCTGTTGGGCATCTCGGCCGGCATGTTGACGATGTCGTTCTTCACCACGCCGTAGCCGTCGGGCGGCAGGCTGACACCGAAGACCAGGAACTGGTCGGCCGCGTTCTCGAGGATCTGGGCCATGATCTCCATCTGCCGGTCCGAGTCGCCGGTGGCGAGCAGGTCCTTGTAGAGCTGCTGCTGCGCCTTGATCTCCTCGGGCGGCTCGATCGCGGCCTCGTTGTCGGGATTGGTGAAGTAGAGGGCCCAGCCCGGCGCGTAGATCGAGTTGTTGTTGAACGGCACGAAGTAGCGCGGGTCGAGCATGGCCGCGATGCCGCCGTTGGCCCCGAACTGGTGCGCGGTGGCGTCGAACTCGCGGCCGTTGCGCACCCTCTCCTCCCAGAGCGACCGGTCCATGGTGCGGATCTGCGCGTCGATGCCGATCTGCTGGAACATCGGGATGGCCAGCTGGAACATGTCGAGGAAGGTGGTCCGGACCTGGTCGATCTCGAAGATCATGGTCAGGCGCTCGCCGTTCTCCATCACGCGGAAGCCGTCGCTGTCCGTCTCGGGCAGGATGCCGTCGAGGATCTCGTTGGCGCGGTCCGGGTCATACTCGGTGTGCTGGGTGGCAAGCCGTTCGTTGTAGAGCGGATCGCCCGGCCGGATCGACGGCTGCGCCGGCGCGCCCTGCCCGACGAAGACCGCGTCGATCAGCGCCTGCCGGTCGACGGCGATCGACATCGCCTCGCGGAAGTCGCGGTTGTTGAACAGCGCGTTCTTGGTCTCGTTCGTGTGGTTGAGGTTCAGCTGGAACACCATCACGTTCGCCGCCGTCTCGCTCAGGGTATAGAAGCGGTAGTTGCCGCTCTCCTGCCCGTCGAAGAGCACCGGCTTGTTGGCGGGCGTGTTGACGTAGACGTTCTCGACGTCGATCTCGCCCTGAAGGGTCTTGAGCAGAAGGACCTCGGGGTCCGACACCATCTGGTAGACGATCTCGTCGAAGTAGGGCAGCTGGGTGCCTTCGGTATCCACCTTGAAGTAGTAGGGATTGCGCACGGCGATGGCGCGCTCGGTGTCCTCGCCGGGGGCGGAGGTGAACATCCAGGGGTTCAGCGTCGGCCGGGACGAGTTCTGGAAGTGGACGTTGTCCTCCTGCAGGCCGTGCTCGCGCTGGAACAGGGCGATCCAGCTGTCGAAGCCGCGTTCGGCGGCCAGCTCGTTGGCGTTCTCGTTGTACTTGATGTGGAACTGCTTGAGGTAATGCGCCGGGGTGCGCACCAGCTTGTCCACGTTGGATTCCGCCATCTTGGTCGCGAAGATCCCGTTCGGCGAGGGGAACACGACCCGGAAGGTCACGTCGTCCACGATCTCGAGCGCGGCCAGTTCGCCGTTCGCGTACCAGTGCTCCTCGCCGGTCAGGCCGGCATCGGGATCCTGGAAGACATCCTCGTACCAGAAGCGCACGTCCTCGGTGGTATAGGGCTCGCCGTCCGACCACTTGTGACCGCGCCGCAGGGTGAAGGTGTAGACCGTGCTGTCCTCGTTCACCTCGTAGCTCTCGGCCACGTTCGGCTCGGCCGCGGTCCATTCCGGGTTCCAGCGCAGAAGCGGGTCGTAGGCCTGGTAGCGGAACAGCATCGACAGCGAGCCGCCGCCGACAAGCGCCATGTTCCACGTGCCGCCCTGCTGGCCGGGCCGCTCGTGCGGGGTCACGACAAGCGGGTTCTCGGGCAGCCGCTCCTCGAGCGGGGGCAGATCCTGCGCGAAAGTGACACCCGGCAGTCCCGTGACGGCCAGTGCGGTGCCGGAGGCGAGAAAGCCTCGTCTGCTAATCCTGAAATCCATGTTTGGTCTCCTCCCTGGTGCCCGACGTCTCCTATCATCGAGCGCAACTTTATCTTCCTTTTAGACCAATTGTTAGGTAAAGCGTTATGATAGTATTTTTTGTTGGCAGCGGCGATTTTCCAGATTTTCTATGATATACAATATTTTGGTCGCCGCCATTCCGCGGCGCAGCGTTAGGGAGCGCGAGCGATGAGCAAGGTCACGCTGAGAATCATCGCCGAAAAATGCGGCATTTCGAAATATGCCGTCTCGCGCGCGCTGGCCGGCAAGGACGGCGTCAGCGAGGCCAACCGCAAGCGCATCATCGAGATGGCAGATGCCCTCGGCTACCAGCGCCAGGTGCCCGCCCGCTCGCGCGAGATCGTCGCGGTCTTCGACGACCCCAAGCACGTCAACGCCGAGCTGCACACCCAGATCCTGGGCGGTCTTCAGCAGGAGGCGGCACGCCTCGGCTACATCATCCGGGCGCACTGGCTGCATCACAGCGCACCGCTCGACGGCATCTTCGAGGATGCCCTTGCCGGGATCGCGGTGAACGTCTCCAACCGTGCCGCCCGCGAGGTGATCCAGAAGGCCGGGATCAAGGTCGTCTATACCGGCTGGCTGGACCCGCTGGAGCCGGCGGACGTCGTCGGCGGCGCAGACCACGAGGCCGGGGCGGCGGTGGCGCGGCATCTCGTCGACCTCGGCCACCGGGATATCGTCTATGTACACGGCATCGGAGACCTGCGGGGCCGGCGCGAGCGGTTCTACGGCATGCGCGAGGTCATCGAGCCCATGCCCGGCATCGCCCTTCACGACCTGCGCTGGACGGAGCCCGGCGGCTACTCCGATGCCTTCGCCCAGTTGCTGGAGACCGGCGCCCGGCCGACCGGGTTCTTCTGCGCCCACGACGGGCTGGCGCTGAACGTGGTGACCGAGGCGCTGACCCGGGGCTGGCGCATCCCGCAGGACATCTCGGTCATCGGCTTCGGCGACTTCAACGCCGCGCGGCAGATCCGGCCGTCCCTCTCGACCGTGCGGACCAAGGGCTACGAGATGGGTCAGAGCCTGCTGATCCTGCTGCATCACCGCCTGACGGACGCGCACTGGCCCGACGCCTCGATGCGCATTCACGTCCTGAACGAACTGATGATCCGCAGTTCCTGCGGCCGCGCTCCGCTGGCCCACCCGCTGGATCGCGGACAGGGCTGACGGGCCCTGCGGCGCGGGCGGCCTGCGCCCGGCGCTTCGTCGGAAAGACGTCATACGGGCTGCAAGAAACTGTTACACGACGCCTCTACCGCTCCTGCTCGTTACCCATCACGCCAGCGAATCGGAGACAGGCATGACCGAGCAGAAACCCCACCACCTCACGTTCGACGAATGGGACGAGGCGAACTTCCCCCGCCCCGAGGTTCAGGACTTCGACCGGGTGGTCGAGCGCGCGATCTCGCGCCGCGGCTTCCTCGGCGGCGCGCTGGCCTTCGGCTCGGGCGCGGCCGTCATGGGCGCGGGCCTGCTGAAGGGCTCCACCGCCCTCGCCCAGTCCCCCGTCACCATCCCCTTCGAGGGCATCGCCGCCCAGACCGACGGCACGATCCACGTCCCCGAAAGCTATGACTGGGACGTGCTGGTCCGCTGGGGCGACCCGCTGTTTTCGGACGCGCCGGAGTGGAACCCGCAGACCGGCATCCCGACCGAAGGGTCGGACCGCGTGTTCGGCGAGAACACCGACGGCATGGAGATCTTCGACGTGAACGGCGCCAACGTGCTCGTCGTGAACAGCGAATACACCAACAACGACATCAACCTCGTCGGCACCGCGACCGCCGACGGTGACAGCGTCGCCGAGGCCGGCACCCCCTCCTCCGCCGACGACGTGCTGCGCCTGCAGAACTTCCAGGGCGTGACGGTGATGGAACTGGCCGAGGGCGACGCCGGCTGGTCGGTCGTGGTGGACAGCCCGCTGAACCGCCGGATCACCCACCTGACCCCGATGACCTTCACCGGCCCTGCCGCCGGGCACGAACTGATGCAGACCGCCGCCGACCCGACCGGGATGGAGAGCCTCGGCACCTTCAACAACTGCGGCTCGGGCCGGACGCCCTGGGGCACCTATCTGACCTGCGAAGAGAACTTCAACGGCTACTTCGGCGCCACCGGCGACCTGCCGACGGGCGAGGTCGGCGCGGGCTACGCCCGCTACGGCATCTCGGTGGACGGCTTCGGCTATAACTACCACGCCTTCGACGCGCGCTTCGACGTGAGCGAGACCCCCAACGAGCCGCACCGCGCCGGCTGGATCGTCGAGATCGACCCGGCGAACCCGGAGAGCACCCCGATCAAGCACACCGCCCTCGGCCGCTTCAAGCACGAGAACGCGGCCTATGCGCTGGCGAACGACGGCCGCCTTGTCGTCTACATGGGCGACGACGAACGCGGCGAGTTCATGTACAAGTGGGTCAGCGCCAACCCCTACGAAGAGGGCGGCGACACCTCCACCCTGCTGGTCGAGGGCCAGCTCTTTGCCGCCACCTTCGCCGACGACATGACCGGCGAGTGGGTCGCCCTGACCGAGGAGGCGACCGGCATGGACGCCGCCCGGATCGCCATCTTCACCCGCACCGCGGCCTCGGCCGTGGGCGCGACGACGATGGACCGGCCCGAGTGGATCGCGGTGAACCCCACCGCCGCCGAGGCCTACTGCTGCCTGACCAACAACTCCCGCCGGGGCGCGACCAACGACGCGGGCGAGGTCCTGACCAACGCCGGCGGCGATCCGATGGAGGTCAACGGCCCGAACCCGCGCGAGACCAACGACTACGGCCAGATCCTGCGCTGGCGCCCCGAGAACGACGACCACGGCGCCGTCGACTTCACCTGGGACCTCTACGTCATGGCCGGCAACCCGACCGTGCACACCGAAGGCCCCTACGCCGGGACCGACAACATCACCGCGGGCAACCTCTTCAACTCGCCCGACGGGATGATGATCGACTCCACGGGGCTAATCTGGATCCAGACCGACGGCGACGACAGCAACGAGGGCGACTTCGAGGGCATGGGCAACAACCAGATGCTCGCGGGCGACCCGGTGTCGGGCGAGATCCGGCGGTTCCTGACCGGGCCCAAGGGGTCCGAGGTGACGGGCCTGACCTGGTCGCTGGACAAGCGGACGATGTTCGTCGGCATCCAGCACCCCGCCGCGCCCTTCCCGGACGGCGAGGGCTCCCTGCCCCGCTCGGCCATCGTGACGGTCAAGCGGGCCGACGGCGAGATGCTGGGCTGATCGCGTCAGCCTGACGACCTTGGCGGACCCCGGGGCGATCCGGGGTCCGCTTCTGTTTCAGGGCCAGGCGTAGGGCGTGGGCGGGGCCGCCGGCGCCGGCTCCGGCCCGAGCGAGGCCCGGTAGCGCCCCGGCGGCACCCCCTCGCGCAGGCGGAAGAACCGGGTGAACTGCGGCGTGGCAGAGAAGCCCAGAAGCCCCGCGATCTCGTCGATCGTCAGCGGCGCGGTCTGCAGGTAGAGCCGTGCCTCGCGGTGCAGCCTCTCTCGCAGGAAGGTCCCCGGCGGGCTGCCGTGCGCCCGCTTGCAGATATCCGTCAGCCGGTCGCGCGAGATGCCAAGGGCGCGGGCGTAGTCCTCGACCGTCCAGTGCGCCCGGAAGTGCCGTTCGACCAGCGCCGCGAAGCGCGCGGCCATCGGCTCCGCCCCGACCGGGCCGGCCGCCTCGGGCTGGGCGCGCGAGAGGCGGACGAGAAGGACGTGCAGCAGCGATTCGATCACCGCGCCGCCCATCGGGCGGGGGCGCAGGCTCTCCTCGAGGATGCCGTCCACGAGGCCGGTGACCGCCGCCGCCTCGCTGCCCTCCAGCGGCAGGAGCGCGGGCCGCGTGGCCAGCGAGCGCAGCCGGCCGGCCTCGGGCCGCTGCCGGACGGCGCGTTCCATCGTGTCGGCCCCGAGCAGGACCTGCGTGCCCTGGGCCCCGGCCTCGAGCGTGACCCGCCGTTCGGCCCCATCGGGCAGCCAGGCGAGGACCGGGCCGGTCAGCAGACGTTCGGTCTCGCCGTCGATCAGCCGACCGGCGCCCCGCGACAGGTGCAGCAGCCGGAGCCGGTCCTCCGCCCCCATGCTGGCCCGGCCGAGGACACGGGGCTGGAGCGCCGGTCTCAGCCGTTCGGCCCGGACGGCTATGGGTTCGCGGGGCACGCGGGGCACATATGAGGTGGCAGGCATGTCGGTTTTCCCACAAACGGCCAATCAACCCCCACACAGCGCCATTTACTTCACCCCTCGTCAAGCGGACAGTCGCCGAAGCGGCCGCGGGGAGGCGTGCCGCGCTGCCGCAAAGCGTCTGGGGAGAGCGCCTTGTTCATTGCCAACGGCATCATCGGCGGAGCATCCGTTGCGGAACCGGCCGTCGCCGGATTCGAGCGGCGTGACACGCTGACCGGAGCGGTGGTCACCCGCGCCGCGGCCTTCGGGGTCGCCGAGGCCGAACACGCCGCCGATGCCGCCGCCGGGGCCTTCCATGACTGGTCGCGCACCCCGGCGAGAGAGCGCAGCGCCTGCCTGGTGCGCGCCGCCGAGATGCTGGCCGCCGCCCGGTCCGAGCTAGTCGAGGTCGCCCATGCCGAACTTGGCGCCGCGCCGGACTGGGTCCGCTTCAACGTGGAGGTGGCGCAGTCCATCCTGACCCAGGCGGCGACCTTGACCGACGCCATCGGCGCCCGCCCGGCCCCGGCGCCGGACGGACTGTCCTACCTGGTCGAGCGCCGCCCCGCCGGCGTCATCCTTGGCCTTGCGCCCTGGAACGCGGCGGTCACGCTGGCGGTCCGCGCCGTCGCCGCGCCGCTGGCCCTCGGCAATACCGTGGTCCTCAAGGGGTCCGAGCTTTGCCCCAAGACCCACGAGATCGTCGCCCGCACGATGATCGGCGCGGGCCTGCCAGACGGGGTCCTGAACTACGTCGGCACCGCGCCCGAGGCCGCCCATGACGTTGTCGAGGCGCTGATCGCCCATCCGGCCGTCCGCCGGGTGAACTTCACCGGCTCCACCCGCGTTGGCCGCGAGATCGCGATGATGGCGGCCCGGCACCTCAAGAAGAGCCTGCTGGAGCTGTCGGGCAAGGGCACGATCATCGTCCTGCGCGACGCCGACCCGGTGGCAACCGCACGCGCCGTGGCCCATGCCGCCTTCTTCAACCAGGGCCAGATCTGCATGTCGGCGGACCGGATCGTGGTGGAGGAACCCGTCGCGGATGCCTTCGTCGCCGCGCTCAGGGCCGAGGCCGAGCGGCTGCGCGGCGATCTGCGCGGTGCCGGTCCCCTGGGCGCGGTCATCGGCCTCGACGCGGTGCAGCGGCTGCGGGCGCTGGTGGACGACGCGCTCGCGCGCGGCGCGGTGCTGGTGACGGGGGGCGAGAGCGCGGGCACGGCGATGCAGCCGACCGTGCTGGACCACGTCGGCTTCGGCATGCGCCTGCACGACGAGGAGGTCTTTGGCCCCGTCGTCGGCGTGATCCGCGCCGCCGATGCCGAGGAGGCGGTCACCGTCGCCAACGACACCGAGTTCGGCCTGGCGGCGGCGGTCTTCGGCACCGACCTCGCCGTCGCCCGCGCCGTCGCGGCCCGGATCGAATGCGGCCTCGTCCACGTCAACGGGTCCACCGTCTACGACGACCCCGCCATGCCCTTCGGGGGCATGAAGGCCAGCGGCTATGGCAGGTTCGGTGGCCATGCCGCGGTGGAGGAGTTCACCGAACTGCAATGGCGGACGGAACGGGCGCGCCCGACCGACCGCCTAGGCCCGGGGATCGACCCGGGGCCGACCCACGAACCACCAAGGGAGGAAGAGACATGAAACGCAGAACATTCACCTGGCTTGCCGCGGCATCCATCGCCGCCGCCGTCCCCGCCACCGCGCAGGAGACGCTGATCGTCGGGGCCGTGGCGCCGAAGACCGGCCCGCTCGCCGGCGGCGCGGCGGTCAGCTACTGGCCCAACGTCCAGCTTTGGGTGCATGACGTGAACGCGCGCGGCGGCCTCGACGTGGGCGGCACCCGCTACATGCTGGAGGTCGTGGAATACGACGACCAGACCAACGCCGGCCAGACGATCCAGGCCGTGCAGCGGCTGGTGAACCAGGACGGCGCGCAGATCGTGCTGCCGCCCTACTCCACCGGCCTCAACCTTGCCGCGGCGCCGATCTACAACCGCCTCGGCCTGCCGATGGTCACCTCGACCGCCACCACCGACAAGGCGGACGAGCTGAGCCAGCAATTCCCGAACGTCTTCATCACCCTCGGCGGCGCGGTGCCGATCGTGGACGGCGTGGTCGAAGCCTTCACCGCCCTGCGCGACGAGGGCACGATCGGCAACCGGCTGGCGATGGTGAACGTCGCGGACGCCTTCGGGATCGAGCTGATGGGCGCGGCCAAGCCGGCCTTCGAGGCCGCCGGCTTCGAGCTGGTCTACGAGACCTCCTACCCCCTCGGCAGCCAGGACCTGTCGCCGGTGATGAAGGCTGCCGCCGCGGCGGAGCCCGATGCCTTCATCGCCTGGTCCTACCCGCCCGACACCTTTGCCCTGACCGAGCAGGCGATCGTCGAGGACCTTCAGGTCGGCGCCTTCTTCACCGCCGTCGCCACCGCCTTCCCGGCCTATTACGAGCGCTTCGGCGAGCAGGCCGAGGGCGTCCTCGGCATCGGCGGCGTCAATGCCGACGGCGAGGCCTTCCAGGACTACGCCGCCCGGCATCTGGAAGTCACCGGCGCCGCGCCCGACTACTGGGCCTCGGCCATGGTCTATTCGTCCTTCCAGGTGCTCGAGCAGTCGATCGAGGCGGTCGGCAGCTTCGACAACGAGGCGATCATCCAGCACATCAAGGACAACAGCTTCGAGACCGTGATCGGCACGCTGGAGTTCGACGAGAACAACAACAACACCTCCTTCTGGACCGTCGGCCAGTGGCAGGACGGCGTGTTCAAGGGCGTCGCCTCCACGGGGCGCGAAGGCGCCGTCGAGGTGCAGCCGAAGGACGGCTGGAACTGATCGTCTGACCCACTGCCGCGTCCCGCCTTCGGGGCGCGGCCCCTTTTCGAAGACCTGAAGAACCGGAGCATTCGATGGACGTGATCGTCACGGGCCTGTTGCTGGGCGGCCTCTACGCGCTGGTCGCGATGGGGCTGAACCTGCAATACGGCATGGCGCGGATCATGAACCTCGCCAACGGCGAGATGCTGGTCGCGGGCGGCTTCGCGGCCTTCTGGTTCTATACCGCGGCCCAGGTCTCTCCCCTGCTCACCGTCTTCATCGTCGCGCCTGTGGCCTTCGTGCTGAACTGGCTGATCTACGTCGTCTTCCTGCGCCCCCTCGTCGCGCGGGCGAAATCGCGCGGCCAGCTGGAGGTGGATTCGATCCTGACCACCTTCGGCCTGTCCTTCGTCGCGGTGGGCCTGATGCTGGCGGTCTTCGGCGGCGACTACTTCAGCTATTCCTACCTGTCCTTCCCGGTCTCGCTGCTGGGCGACACCTACGGCGCGAACCGGATCGTCGCCTTCTGTGCCGCCGTGGTGATCTGCGGCGCGCTCTGGCTCTGGCTGACGCAGTCGCGGGCCGGGCTGTCGATCCGCGCCATTTCCGTGGCCCCGGCCAGCGCCCGCCTCGTCGGTATCGACGTGCGCCGGCTGGCTGCCCTCTCCTTCGCCCTTGGCGGAACCGTCACCGCGACCGGCGGCGCGCTGATCTCGACCTTCGTGACGCTGGATGCCTCCACCGGCGTGCTCTTCACTCTCAAGGCGCTCGTCATCGTCATCATGGGCGGCGTCGGCGACGTGCGCGGCACCATCGTCGCCGCGCTGCTGCTCGGCCTGCTCGAGACCTTCGTGGCCTCGGTCATCGACCCCGGTCTGACCCTCGCGGCGGCCTACCTCCTCTTCGTCCTCATCCTGCTGGTCCGGCCGCAAGGCCTGTTCGGGAGGGCGCAGACATGAGGCTGACCAACCGTGACTGGAACGCCCTCGGCCTCTCTGCCCTGCTGATCGCGGTGGTCTGCTGCCTGCCGTTCCTGACTCAGGGCTACTGGCTCAGCATCGGCGTCACCATCGCGATGTACGCCGTCCTCGCGACCTCATGGGCGCTGTTCTCGGGGCCCACGCATTACATCTCGCTCGCCACCGCCGCCTTCTTCGGGGTCGGCACCTACACGGTCGGCTACGGGATCGAGGTGCTGCCCTACTGGACGCTGCTGCCCATCGCGGGCGTCCTCGGCGCGGTGCTGGCGGCGCTGGCGGGGCTGGCGACGCTGCGGCTCTCGGGCGTCTACTTCGTGATCTTCACCCTCGGCTTGGCCGAGTTCATCCGCCAGATCATCACCTGGGTGCAGAACCTGACCGGCCAGCGCGGCATCTATGTCCTCACCTCGATCACCGAGAGCCACATCTACTGGCAGCTCGTGGGCCTTGCCGCCCTCGTCTTTCTCACCGGCTGGCTGATCGGGCGCTCACGGCTCGGGTTCGCCCTGCGCATCATCGGCGACGACGAGGAGGTGGCGCGCCATTCCGGCATCCACACCGCGCGGGCCAAGGTGCTGCTGTTCATGGTGCCCGGTGCCGCCGCCGCCATCGCCGGGGCGATCCTCGCGCCGCGCTATGTCTATATCGAGCCGATGCTGGCCTTCACGCCGATGCTGTCGTTCCAGGTGGTCATCATGGCCCTTCTGGGCGGGACCGGGAGGCTCTGGGGGCCGCTGGTCGGGGTGATCCCCTTCACCATAATCTGGGAGGCGATCTCGGCCTCCTTCCCGAACCAGACGACGCTGCTTCTCGGTGTCAGCTTCCTCGTCATCGTCTACCTGCTGCCCCGCGGCTTCGTCGGGCTGATCGAGGATACCCGCCATCGGGGCCGGGAGGCGCAGGCATGAGGGCGCAGTCCCCTGTCCTCGCCCTGCGCGGCGTGACCAAGCGCTTCGGCGGGCTGGTCGCGGTGAACGCGATGGATTTCGACGTGGCCGAGCACGAGGTGCTGGGCCTCATCGGGCCGAACGGGTCGGGCAAGTCGACGACGCTGAACCTGATCTCGGGGGCCTTGCACCCGACCGCCGGGACCATTTCCCTGCGCGGCACGCCGATCACCGAACTGCCCGCGCAGGACATCGCCCGGCGGGGCATTTCCCGCACCTTCCAGCTGGTCCGCCTGCTGCCGTCGATGACCGTGGCCGAGAACGTCATGGCCGGCGCCGTCTTCGGCCACCGCCGCCGTTGGGGGGGCGAGGCGACGGCCCATGCCGAGGCGATGCTGGAGCGGGTGGGCCTTGCCAGACGGGGGCACCTGCGTGTGGGGCAGCTGACCTACATCGACACCAAGCGCGTGGAACTGGCCCGCGTGCTGGCCTCGGACCCCAAGGTGCTGCTTCTCGACGAATGGCTGGCGGGGCTGAACCCGACCGAGCTGGAGGAAGGGATCGCCCTGATCCGGTCCCTGCGGGACGAGGGCCGGACCGTGATCCTGGTGGAGCACGTGATGGACGCGATCCGCTCGCTCTGCGACCGCTGCGTGGTCATGGCCTCGGGCACCAAGATCGCCGAGGGCGGGGTGTCCGACGTCCTGTCCGACCCGGAGGTGATCCGCGCCTACCTGGGAGACGAGGATGCTTGAGATCCGGGACCTCTCTGTCGCCTACGGCAAGCATCCCGCCCTCAGCGGTGCGTCGCTGGACGTGAAGCGGGGCGAGATCGTGGTGATCCTCGGCGCGAACGGGGCGGGCAAGTCGACCCTGCTCAAGGCCGTCTCGGGCATCTGCGAGGGGCATGTGACCGGCTCGGCCACCCTCGACGGGGAGGAGCTGATCGGCCGTCCGCCCCACCGCATCGTGGAGGCCGGCATCGCCATGGTTCCCGAGGGGCGCGGCGTCTTCGGCGACCTGACGGTGCAGGAGAACCTGACCCTCGGCGCCTATTCCGAGCGTGCGCGGGACGAGGAGGCGGGCAACCTCGCCCGGGTCCTGTCGCTGTTCCCCAAGCTGGGCGAGCGGCGCGGCCAGCAGGTGCGCACCATGTCGGGGGGCGAGCAGCAGATGGTCGCCATCGGGCGGGCGATGATGTCGAACCCCTCGCTACTGACTTTGGACGAGCCATCGCTGGGGTTGTCGCCGCTCTTGTCGAAGGAGCTGTTCCAGAGCCTGCGCGCCGTGCGGGACACCGGCATCGGGATCCTGCTGGTGGAACAGAACGCGCGGGCGAGCCTGGCCATCGCGGACCGGGGGTATCTGCTGGAGAACACCCGCATCGTGCATCAGGACAGCGCCGAGGCCCTGCGGTCGGACCCGGCGGTGCAAAAGGCCTACCTTGGCGGGGGCGGCACAGCGTCCGGGGCGAAGGTGGGCAAGCCTGCCGCGCCTGCCGCGAAGCCGGCCCCCGCAGCGCCGCGCCCCGTCAGGGGACCGGACCCCTCGGAGATCGCCGCCGCGGCGATGAACGGCTTCGCCCGGCCCCGGCAGG
>JAMWZF010000309.1 GCA_024304875.1 Paracoccaceae bacterium | reverse complement strand
CCGCCGATCTGGGCCTTCGCCCATTCGCTGCCGCTGCAACTCCTCATGGTCGTGCTGGTCCCCGGCCTGATCGCGCTGGTCTTCGGCTGGCTGGCCTTCCGGTCCCGCGTGACCGGCGTGTACCTCTCGATCCTCACGCAGGCGATGACCCTCGCCCTGTCGCTCTACCTCTTCCAGAACGACAGCGGCCTGCGCGGCAACAACGGCCTCTCGGGCCTGCAGAACATCCCCGGCTACACCGACGCGCCGCAGGCAGCCGTCTCCATCGCCTTCTTCTGGGCCTCGGCGCTGACGCTGGGTCTCACTTACGTCTTCTTCGCCTGGGTCGTCTCGGGCAAGATGGGCAGCGTGATCCGCGCGATCCGGGACGACGAGGCGCGGGTGCGGTTCCTCGGCTACCCGGTGGAGGGGTTCAAGCTCTTCGTCTTCACCGTCACCGCCATCGTCGCGGGCATCGCCGGGGCGCTCTATTACCCGCAGGCCGGCATCATCAACCCCGGAGAGATCGCGCCCATCGCCTCGATCTACCTCGCCGTCTGGGTCGCCATCGGGGGCCGGGGGCGGCTCTACGGCGCGGTCATCGGCGCGGCCTTCGTCTCGCTCGTGTCCACCTGGTTCACCGGCGGCGGCGCGCCCGATATCAACCTCGGCTTCTACCGGATCAGCTGGACCGACTGGTGGCTGGTGCTGCTTGGGCTGTCCTTCGTCCTCGTCACCCTCTTCGCACCCAAGGGCCTCGGCGGCCTCATCGACCTCTGGACCGAACGGCGCAGGCCGGATCGACACGGCGCCGACCTCGGCCCCGACCAGGGGTCCCTGCGCGAGAAGGAGGCCGAGGCATGAGCCGGGCGAAAGGCATGCTCCTCGAGGTCTCCGGCGTCTCCGTCACCTTCGACGGCTTCCGCGCCATCAACAACCTCTCCTTCCAGATCGGCCCGGCCGAGATGCGCGCCGTGATCGGCCCCAACGGCGCGGGCAAGACGACCTTCATGGACATCGTGACCGGCAAGACCAAGCCCGACGAGGGCCGGGTGATCTGGGGCGACACCTCGGTCTCTCTCCTCGGCATGTCCGAGGCACGGATCGCCCAGGCCGGGGTGGGGCGCAAGTTCCAGCGGCCCACGGTCTTCGAGGACCAGTCGGTCCGCGACAACCTGCTCATGGCGCTGAAGAACGACCGCAGCCCCTTCGCCGTGCTGTTCTGGAAACCCGCCGCGGCGGACGTGGCGAGGGTCGAGGAGGTCGCCGCGACCATCGGACTGTCGGACGAGCTGAACCGCAAGTCGGGCGAGCTGTCCCACGGCCAGAAGCAATGGCTCGAGATCGGGATGCTCCTGGCGCAGGACCCGCAGCTTCTGCTGGTGGACGAACCCGCCGCCGGGATGACCCCGGCCGAGCGGGAGCACACGACCGACCTTCTCAAGCAGCTGGCCGAGAAACACGCCGTCGTCGTGGTCGAGCACGACATGGAGTTCGTGCGGCGCCTCGACTGCCGGGTGACTGTGCTGCACGAGGGGTCGGTGCTGGCCGAGGGCTCGCTGGACCACGTAACCAAGAACCAGGAGGTCATTGATGTCTACCTTGGACGTTGAGGCGCCTGCCGTGACCACGCCGATGCTGGCCGTCGAGGGCCTGACCCTGCACTACGGCCACTCCCAGATCCTGAACGGCATCAGCATGGAGGCCCGCGCGGGCGAGGTGACCTGCGTCATGGGCACCAACGGCGTCGGCAAGACGTCTCTCCTCAAGGCGATCTCGGGCACGCACAAGGCCTCCGGCGGGTCGATCCGGCTGGACGGGGAGGAGGTCCTTGGCCTGCCCGCCCACGCCCTCGCGCGGCGCGGCATCGGCTATGTCCCGCAGGGGCGCGACATCTTTCCCCTGATGACCGTGCGCGAGAACATGGAAACGGCCTTCGCCTGCCTGCCGGACAAGGCCGACCACAAGATCGGGGAGGAGATCTACGAGCTGTTCCCGATCCTCAAGGACTTCCTGAACCGCCGGGGTGGGGACCTCTCCGGCGGTCAGCAGCAGCAGCTCGCCATCGCGCGGGCGATGCTGACCCGGCCCAAGCTGATGCTCTTCGACGAGCCGACCGAGGGGATCCAGCCGAACATCATTCAGCAGATCGGCGAGGTCATCAAATACCTGCGCGGCCGGGGTGACATGGCCATCGTGCTGGTCGAGCAGTATTTCAACTTCGCCTACGACCTCGCGGACCGGTTCGTGGCGCTCAAGCGCGGTTCGGTCATCCTGTCCGATGTGAAGGGCAACGTGGCGCGCGAGACGCTGCTGGAGGCGGTGTCGGTCTGAGCCGGGACACGCCCCGGACCCGATCCGGGGCCTCTGCCAAGTGATCAAGGCCCGGGCTCGAGGCCGGGGCGTGGCGGGGCTACATCACCGCGCCGACGTGCCAAGGCGCGAACTCGTTGTCGCCGTAGCCGAAGAGCTCGGACTTGGTCCGCTCCCCCGAAGCCACCCGCAGGATCGCCTCGAAGATCTCGCGGCCCTTCTCCTCCAGCGACACGCCCTCCAGCACGTCGCCGGCATTGATGTCCATGTCCTCCTCCATCTTCTCGAACATCGCCGAATTCGTCGCGATCTTGATCGAGGGACAGGGCTTGTTGCCGTAGGCCGACCCGCGCCCGGTGGTGAAGCAGATCATGTTGGCCCCGCCCGCCACCTGGCCGGTGCAGCTGACTGGGTCGTAACCGGGTGTGTCCATGAAGACGAACCCCTTCTCGGTCACCGGCTCGGCATACTCGTAGACCGCCGACAGGGGCGCGGAGCCACCCTTGGCCACCGCGCCAAGGGATTTCTCGAGGATCGTCGTGAGCCCGCCCAGCTTGTTCCCCGGAGAAGGATTGTTGTTCATCTCCATGAGGTTGCGGGCGGTATAGTCCTCCCACCACGCGATGCGGTCCAAGAGTTTTTGTGCCACGTCGGGCGACACGGCACGGCGGGTCAGCAGGTGCTCGGCGCCATATATCTCGGGCGTCTCGGAGAGGATCGTGGTGCCGCCCTGGGCGACGATCAGGTCCGAGGCGATGCCGAGGGCGGGGTTCGCCGTGATCCCCGAATAGCCGTCGGATCCGCCGCATTGCATGGCGAGGCACAGCTCGGACGCCGGCACCTCCTCGCGCCGGGCGGCATTCACCACCGGCAGCATGGCGCGGATCGCCTCCACCCCCGCCTCGACCGTCCGCCGGGTGCCGCCGACCTCCTGGATGGTCAGGGTGCGGAAGGTCTCGGTCTCCTCGATCCCGTAGGCCTCCTTCAGCTTGGGGATCTGGAACCCCTCGCAGCCGAGGCCGACGACCAGCGCGCCGCCCATGTTCGGGTTCGTGGCATAGCCCCAGACGGTGCGGCGCAGGATGGTGAAGATGCTGCCGGAATTGTCCGTCACGCAGCCCTGCGCCTGCTTGAGCGCGATGATGCCGTCGACGTTGGGATAGTCGGCGAGCATCCCCGACCGTTCGACCGCGTCCACGATGCTCTGCGCCACGGTGGTGGAGCAGTTCACGCTCGTCAGCACGCCGATGTAGTTGCGGGTGCCGACCTTGCCGCCGGCCCGGCGATAGCCGCGAAACGTCGCGGGGCGGTCCGGCGCGGGGACCGGCCGCACGTCGGCGCCGACGGCGTAGTCGAGGTCGGTCTCGCCCATGCCGGCGTTGTGGTCGTGGATCCAGGTGCCTGCGGGGAGGGCTTCCTTGGCATAGCCGATGACCTGGCCGTACTTGCGCACCTCACCGCCGGCAGGGATGTCGCGCAACGCCACCTTGTGACCGTGGGGGACATTCTGCCGGGCGGTGACGGTGCCGGTCACGGCGGCCCCCTCGCGGATCATGCGGACCGCGACGGCGACGTTGTCCGCCTCGGACAGGATCAGCAGGTCCGCAGGGTCTGTGAGTGTCTCGGCCATGGCATCCTCCCTCCAGGGTCGGGGCGACGGTATCGGCGGGGGCGGGAGGCCACAAGGCGCCGA
>JAMWZF010000308.1 GCA_024304875.1 Paracoccaceae bacterium | reverse complement strand
CCCCCGCCGGCGATCATCCGCCCGCCCGACCGGCCGCGCCGATCCACGATGTTCCGGCTGCCGCGCCGCCCCTGCCATTTCATCTGCGTGTTCCTCCCAAGGCGCTTTCGTGGTTGACCCGCATGCAGGGGCTGGCCCAATACGCCTCAAAAGATAGAGCAGTTCCATGATCCGCAAGCTTTACGACTGGACGATGTCCCTCGCCGACCATCCCCGGGCGCTCTGGGTGCTGGCGGCGGTGTCCTTCGTGGAAAGCTCGGTCTTCCCGATCCCGCCCGACGTCATCATGATCCCGATGATCCTCGCCCGGCCGTCCCGGGCCTGGCTCATCGCGCTGGTCTGCCTCGTCGCCTCGGTCCTCGGCGGCCTGCTCGGCTACGCCATCGGCGCCTTCGCCTTCGACGCCATCGGCCGCCCGATCCTGGAAAGCCTCGGCAAGGCCGACGCGGTCGAGGCCTTCAACACCCGCTTCAACGACTTCGGCTTCTGGGCGGTTCTGATCGCGGGGCTGACGCCCTTTCCCTACAAGGTCATCACCATCATGTCCGGCTGGACGGGGATGCCGCTGGCGACATTCGTGGTCACCTCGATCCTCGCCCGGGGCCTGCGGTTCTTCATCGTGGCCGCGCTGCTGTGGAAGTTCGGCGCCCCGGTGCGCGATTTCATCGAACGCCGGCTGGGCCTGATGTTCACCCTCTTCTGCCTGCTCCTGCTGGGCGGCTTCTTCGCTCTGAGGTACCTATGACGCTCTCCCGCGGAACCCTGATCCTGCTCGCCGCCGGCGGCTCGGCCGCGCTGCTGGCCGGCGCCTTCCTGTTCCAGTCGCTCGGCTGGGCGCCCTGCAAGCTCTGCCTCTGGCAGCGCTGGCCCCATGCCGCCGCCGTCGCCATCGGCCTCGTCGCCCTGATCGTCGGGCTGCGCTCCGCCCCGCTGATCCTGCTCGGCGCGCTCGCCGCCGCCACCACCGCCGGCATCGCCGCCTATCACACCGGGGTCGAGCGCGGCTGGTGGGAAGGCCCGGCCGGCTGCACCGGCGGCGGCGGATCGCTGTCGGACGGCGGCTCGCTCCTGCCCGGCGCCTCCGAGGCAGTCTCGGTCCCGATGTGCGACGTCCTGCAGCCGTTCTTCCTCGGCCTGACGATGGCGAACTGGAACCTCATCGCCTCGGCGGTGCTGGTGCTGATCTGGCTCATGGCCCTGCGCCGGCCCTGATCCGGGCGGCGCGGCCAGTCCCGCCTTGCGGAGCCTCCACATCGGCCTCGCACGGGGCCGTCGAGCCGCGCTCCCAAAGACGAGTATTTGGTCCATGTCGAAGCAGGAAAAGCGCGCCCTGCACCTTCGGGCTGGCCCAAATACTCACCTTCAGGAGCGCGCTCTGCCGCACCGGCCCCCGGCGCCGCAAGAGCCCGTAACGCGGGGCTCGGCCCGCCCCGGCCTCAAAGATCGTAGATCGCCCCGAACTTGGCCTCGAGGTAGTCCAGCAGCGGCCCCGGCCCCACCGTCCCGCCGCAGGCCCGGGCGATCACCTCCGCCGGCTCGAAAAGGCCGCCGTGACGCTGCACGGTCTCGGCCAGCCAGCCGGTCGCGGCCGAGACGTCGCCCGCCGCCAGCCGGTCGTCGAGATCCGGCACGTCCCGCCGCAGGGCCGCGTGCAAGCCGCCGGCATAGACGTTGCCGAGGGCGTAGGTCGGGAAATACCCCATCAGCCCGTAGGACCAGTGGACGTCCTGCAGAACCCCGTTCGAGGGCTTGTCCACCGCGTAGCCGAAATCGGCGAGGAAGCGGTCGTTCCAGGCCGCCTCGAGGTCGCCCACCTCGAGGTCGCCGGCGATCATGGCCCGCTCGAGGTCGAACCGCAGCATGATGTGCAGGTTGTACTGCACCTCGTCCGCCTCGGTCCGGATGTAGCCGTCCGAGACCCGGTTCACCGCGGCGTAGAAGGCCTCCGCATCCGCCACGCCAAGATCCCCGAAGGTCTCGCTCATCCGCCCGAAGAGGTGGCCCGTGAAGGCCCGGCTCCGGCCCAGCTGGTTCTCGAAGATGCGGCTCTGGCTCTCGTGCACGCCCATCGAGGCGCCCGATCCAAGCGGCGTCGCGGCATAGGCCGGATCGACGTGCTGCTCGTAGGCGGCGTGGCCGACCTCGTGGATCGTCGAGTAGAGGCAGTTGAAGGGGTCCGTCTCGCTGGTGCGGGTGGTGATGCGCACGTCCGCGCCCGACCCGGAGGAGAACGGATGCACGGCCTTGTCGATCCGGCCCCGGTCGAAGTCGTAACCGAAGGTGGCGGCGATCTCGCGCGACAGGGCCAGCTGCGCCGCCTCGTCGAAGCGGCCGTTCACCTGGCCGGGCTTGGGCTTGTCCAGGATCGCGGCGCGCAGGGCGACGAGGCGCGGGCGCATCTCGTCGAACATCGCCGCCAGCCGCGCCTCGGTCATGCCCGCCTCGTACTGGTCCACCAGCGCGTCGTAGGGGTTGGTGCCCCCCGACAGCGCCGCCGCCTCCTCGCGCCGCAGGGCCAGCACCTCGGCCAGTGCCGGCAGGAAGGCCGCCACGTCCTCCTCGGCCCGCGCCCTGGCCCAGATGCCGTGGGCGCGGGCCGTGGTGCGGGCGATCCGGCCCGCCAGGTCCGCCGGCACCTTCGTCGCCTGGTCGTAGCTGCGGCGGATCAGCCGCAGCTGCGCGCGCGCCACGTCATCCGCCGGCTCGGCCGCCGCCAGCCACTCGCCGATCCGCGGATCGGACCGGCGGGCGTGCAGCACGTTCTCCATCGCCGCCATCTCGTCGCCGCGCTGGGCGGCCGCGCCGTGGGGCATCACCGTCTCCATGTCCCAGCCAAGCCGCCCGGCCACCTCGGCCAGAAGCTGGGTCTCGCGGACATGGGCCATCAACTCGTCATAGGCGCTCATCGGGCATCCCTCACCGATTGGGCCAGCGGGTAGCGGGCCAGGAACCGGGCGCGCAGGATCAGCACCCAGAGGAGGACGGCGACCAGCTGGTGCAGGATCGCCAGCGGCCAGGGGGCCGAGTAGAGCACCGTCACGATGCCGAGCAGGATCTGCACCGCCATGGCCGCGATCACCGCGTTGAAGGCGAACCGCGTGCGCCCGTTGCCGGACTTCCGGCCCCGCAGCCAGACCACCACGGCGAAGGCGGCCAGAAGGTAGCCCGACATCCGGTGGATGAACTGCACCAGGCCTGCGTCCTCGAAGAAGTTCCGCCAAAGCGGGCTGATCTGGAACGGCTCCGGCGGGAAGAACCCGCTGCCCATGAGAGGCCAGGTCGGAAAGGCGCGGCCGGCGTCGATTCCCGCCACCAGCGCCCCCAGCAGGATCTGCAGGAAGGCGAAATGCATCAGGCCCGTGGACATCGAGAACAGCTTCGCCTCCCCCGCCCGCCGGGCCTGCAGCAGGTCAGCCTCGCGCCGCGGAATGCGGAAGATCAGCCAGGCCAGGTAGCCCAGGATCGCGAAGGCGAGGCCAAGGTGCATGGCGAGCCGGTAGGAGGCCACGTCCAGCATCCCGTCCTGAAGCCCCGAATGAACCATCCACCAGCCGATCGCCCCCTGCACGCCGCCAAGGACACCCGGGATCAGCAGCCGCACATGCCAGCCCGCCGGGATGGTCCGCGTCGCAAGGAACCCCAGGTAGCCCACCGCCCAGACCAGGCCGATGACGCGGCCCAGCTGCCGGTGGCCCCATTCCCACCAGTAGATCGTCTTGAACTCGGCGAGGGTCATCGCCGAATTCTGCAACTGGAACTCCGGCGTCTCCCGATAGGCCGCGAACTCGCTTTCCCAATCGGCCGCGCTCAGCGGCGGCACCGCGCCCGAGATCGGTGCCCATTCGGTGATCGACAGCCCCGAATCCGTCAGCCGTGTCATCCCGCCCACGGCGATCATCACCACCACGAGGGCGAAGAGCAGCGCGAGCCAGACGCGGATCGCCCCGCGCGCCCCGGCCCGGCGGTCGATCATCCCGCCCGCCGGAGC
>JAMWZF010000307.1 GCA_024304875.1 Paracoccaceae bacterium | reverse complement strand
AATCCGTTCGGGCTCGACTTCACGCTGACGACCGGCATCGTCTCGGCGCTCGACCGTGAAATCCCCAGCGAGCGGGGGCCGGCGATCCGCGGCCTGATCCAGACCGACGCCGCGATCAACCCGGGCAATTCCGGCGGCCCGCTGATCGACAGCGCGGGGCGGCTGATCGGGGTGAACACCGCGATCTTCAGTCCCTCCGGCTCCAGCGCCGGGATCGGCTTCGCGGTGCCGGTCGACACGGTGAACCGCGTGGTGCCGCAGCTGATCGCGACCGGCCGCTACCTGCCGCCGGTGCTGGGGGTCCGCCATTCCGACAGCATCAACCGGCTGGCGGCGGAGCAGGGGATCGACGGGGTCCTCGTCCTTGGCGTGGAGCCGGGGACGCCGGCGGCAGAGGTCGGCCTGCGCCCGGCGCGGCAGGACGGCTCCGGCCGGCTGGTGCCCGGCGACATCATCGTCGGGCTCGGCGGGCGGCCCGTCGCCACTTCGGCGGACCTGAGCGCCGCGCTCGACAGCCACGCGCCGGGGGACACCGTCACGATCCGCGTCCGCCGCGGGGAGGAGACCCTGGACCTCGGGACCGTCCTCGGCACGCCGCGGCGGTAGCCGGGCCCGGCAGGCGCTGCTGCCGCGTCGCGTCTAGCCCCTGAGCAAGCGAAAGAGGCTGAGTGCCGCGTCCCAGAGATCGAGGACGCGGGCCAGAAGATGTTCGCGGGCGACGAAGGGCCGGTCGGCGCCCGGGCGGCAATGTGCCTCCAGCGTGTCCAGCAGGCGCCGCAGCCGGCGGCGGTGAATGCCCAGCCAGGCCTGCACGGGGTCGGCGAGGACCCCGGCGAAGGCGGCGAAGACCGCGCCGGCCGCGACCAGGCCGGTCACCGCCGCGCCCACCAGCCAGGCCGGGGTGTCGGGCGTCATCAGGCCGTACCAGGCGCCGCCCAGCCGCTTGCCGAGGGGAAACTCCGCGATGGCGGTGGTGCGCGCGACCGCGCCGGCCACGTCCGGCGCCATCGAGATCATGCCCGGGGTGAGGGCGTGAAAGACCAGCGCCCCGGCGAGGATCACGCAGAGCGTCGTGGTCAGCTCCGCGACGGCGGTGCGGGCCCCCGCATACTCGGCCACGTCCCGCAGGAGGCGCCGCGCGGTCCGCTCCGCCCCGGCGGCGGTCATCTCCGGTCCGGTCATCGCGCGGAATTGGGGCGTTGCAGCCAGTGCCGGGATGTCCTCGGGCAGGTCGGGCAATCCCAGAAGGTCGGTGAGGACGAGGGTCTCCACCCGCCGGGCGACGGCGGTCCGCAGCAGGATCCGCCGCGACAGGAGCCAGCCCGACCACCCGGGGCGGCGCAGCAGGCGACAGACAAGCGCCGCCAGCCGGGTCAGCACCAGGACGAGCGACAACAGGACGTTCACCGGCGCGCGCAGAATGTCCCAGCCGAGGGCGGCGCGGTGGATGCGGAAGGTTCCCGGCCAGGTGAAATGCCGGCCGACGAAACCGTCGAGGGCCGCGCGCCGGTCCGCGAAGACCGTCGCGCCGGACGGGCCCGCAGCGGACAGGGCGGTGTCGGGGGATGAGTCCATGGCGGTGACCCACCGTCTCCTTGCGTCGTGCCGGGCCGAGCCTGGCGAGGCGGTCAGACCGCCGGTGAACCGGGACCTGCCATCCTTGTCAGATCGTGTCGAGGCCGGTTCTGCGCAAGGGCCGTCTTCGGGCGCCGCGAGCGGTTCGCTGCTGACCCCGGCCGGCCTGCCAAGATCAGGTGCACGGCCCCCGGACCGCGCCTCAGGACCTGCACCTTCGCCTGCTCGATGCCCCGAGCTCCGGGAGCTGCGGCCCCGAGGACATCTGGGACGAGATCAGGGGCTGGCTCGAGGAGAACGGCGTCAAGCCGGCGGGCCGCGCCGACCCGGGACGCAGGACGGTCGATCCCGGGCCGCGCGGCTGCACCAGGTATTCCGACGGCCGCCTCGGGCGATGCGGGCCTTACCGCCCGCCCGAGATGTTCCTGTGACGCTGCCTGTCGGCCTGCGTGCCGTAGGGATAGACGTTGTGCAGCGGGGCGCTGACCTCGGTCAGCAGGGCCATGTCCTCCGCGCTCAGGCGCAGGTCCGCCGCGGCCAGGTTGTCGGCCAGCTGCTCGCGGCTGCGCGCCCCCAGCAGGACCGACGTCACCGCCGGGCGCGCCGCCAGCCAGGCGAGGGCCACCTGCGCCATCGAGGCGCCGTGCCCCTCGGCCACCTTCTTCACCGCATCGAGGATCGCCCAGGTCCGCTCCTGCGCGTTCCGGGGACCGTAGGCCTCCATCCCGCGGTCGGGGTTGTCGCCCAGGCGGCTCGCCCCGCTCGGCGTGGCGTCGCGCTGGTACTTCCCGGTCAGCCAGCCGCCGCCCAGCGGCGACCAGGGCAGCAGGCCGATGCCTGCATCCTCGGCGGCGGGCACGATCTCGAACTCGATGTCGCGGACCAGAAGGTTGTACTGCGGCTGCAACGTCACCGGCGCCGCGAGACCCAGCGCCCGGGACCGGTGCACCGCCTTGGTCAGCTGCCAGCCGAGGAAGTTGGAGAACCCGTAGTAGCCGATCTTTCCGGCGCTGATCGCGTCGTCGAGAAAGCGCAGGGTCTCGTCGATTGGGGTCAGCGCGTCCCAGGCGTGCATCTGGTAGAGGTCGATATGCTCGACCTTGAGCCGGCGCAGCGAGGCCTCCAGCGCCTTGCGCAGGTTGATCCGCGACAGGCCGAGGTCGTTGGGGCCGTCGCCCATCGGAAAGCGCGCCTTGGTGGTCAGGACCACGCCCGCCGCCTCGGTGGGGTGGTCGGCCAGCCAGCGGCCGACGATCTCTTCCGACAGGCCCTGGCTGTAGACGTTGGCGGTATCGAAGAAATTGCCCCCGGCGGCGACATAGTCCTGCATGATCGCGCGCGAGGTGGCCTCGTCCGCCTCGTCGCCGAAGGTCATCGTGCCGAGGGCGAGGCTCGACACCACCGCGCCGCTGGCTCCAAGTCGTCTGTACTCCATCGCGTCGTCCTTTCCTGTCGTTCTGGTGCCTGCCCGACCAGCCGAGGGGGCGCCGGGCAGGGCCGCGGGACCGTGACCGCCGCTGGCCTTGACACTCCGGCGGGCTCCACCGTTAACTCGTCTCTAGGTCCGATCTAAACGGATCAAGGGAGGATGAACATGACCAATGCACGACTGATGATGTCCGTCGCGGTGACCGCGCTCGGGCTGGGAACGGCCGCCTCTGCGCAGACGCAGATCGACTTTCTCCACGTGGAGAACAACCCCGAGACGGTGGCCCTCTGGGAGGAGATGGTCGCCGAGTACGAGGCCGAGAATCCGGGCGTGACCGTGAACCTCGAGTTCCTCGAGAACGAGGCCTTCAAGGCCAAGCTGCCCTCGCTGCTGCAGTCCGACGAGGCGCCCGACATCTTCTATTCCTGGGGCGGCGGTGTCCTCGACATCCAGCAGGCTTCGGGCGCGCTGCGGCCCCTGACCGAGGAGATGCAGGCCAACGACGGCGAATGGCAGAGCACCTACAGCCAGGGCATCGTCGACGGCCTCAGCTTCGAGGGCGAGATCTGGGCCGTGCCCTACCGCACCGGCGCCGTGGCCTTCTTCTACAACCGCGAACAGTTCGAGCAGGCCGGCGTCGACGGCGACGCGATCGAGACCTGGGACGACTTCCTCGGCGCGGTGCAGGCGCTCAAGGACGCGGGCCTGACGCCGCTGACCTGCGGCGGCGGCGACAAGTGGCCGCTGCACTTCTACTATTCCTACCTGATCATGCGGAACGGCGGCGCCGAGGTCATGGAGGTCGCCAAGTCCGGCGCCGACGACGCCTTCGTCAACGACGCCTTCATCAAGGCCGGCCAGCAGATCCAGGAACTGGGCGAGATGGAGCCCTGCCAGAACGGCTGGCAAGGCAGCCGCTGGCCCGAACCGCTGGGCGATTTCGCCGACGGCCGGGCCGCGATGATGCTGGGCTTCGAGGACACCAACAT
>JAMWZF010000306.1 GCA_024304875.1 Paracoccaceae bacterium | reverse complement strand
CCCTCCAAGATCGCCGTGGCCAGCCAGTGGACGCTGATCCGGCACAAGTTCTTCCGCAACAAGGTGGCGGTCGCCGCCGGTATCGTGGTCATCCTCTTCTACTTCGTCGCGCTCTTCGTCGAATTCCTCGCCCCCACCGACCCCTCGGCCTCCCAGCCGCGCTTCACCTACGCGCCGCCCCAGTCCATCGCCTTCTTCGTCGAGGGCGAGGACGGGCGCGAGTGGCTGCCCCACGTCAAGGGCTACCGGATGGAGGTCGACCAGGCCTCGCTGCGCCGGACCTTCACCGTGGACGACGACCTCGTCATCCCCATCGGCCTTTTCGTCGAGGGCACGCCCTACGAGCTTTGGGGCCTGTTCCCGATGAACACGCACCTGATCGGCCCGCTCGATCCCAGCCAGCCGATGAACCTGCTGGGGACGGATTCCCTTGGCCGCGACCTGCTCAGCCGGCTGATCTACGGCGCGCGGATTTCCATGTCGATCGGCCTCATCGGCGTCATCTCCAGCCTGCTGATCGGCACCGTCCTCGGCGCCCTCTCGGGCTACTACGGCGGCTGGGTCGACCTCGCCGTGCAGCGCCTGATCGAGGTCGTCAGCGCGATGCCGACAATCCCGCTCTGGCTCGGCCTCGCCGCGGCGATCCCGATCACCTGGTCGCCGCTCAAGGTCTATTTCATCATCACGCTGATCGTCTCGCTGCTGGCCTGGACCTCGCTGGCGCGCGAGGTGCGGGGCCGGTTCTTCGCACTGAAGAACGAGGATTTCGTGACCGCCGCCATCCTCGACGGCTCGCGCCAGCGGCGGGTGATCTTCCGGCACATCCTGCCCTCGCTGACCTCGCACATCCTCGCCGTCGTCACGCTCGCCATCCCGACGATGATCGTGGCAGAAACGGCGCTGTCCTTCCTCGGCATCGGGCTGAAGCCGCCCGTCGTCAGCTGGGGCGTCCTCCTTCAGGACGCGCAGAACATCCGCACCGTGGCCACCGCGCCCTGGCTGCTGATCTGGCCCTCGCTGGCGGTGGTGCTGGCGGTGCTGTCCTTCAACTTCCTCGGAGACGGGCTGCGCGACGCCGCGGACCCCTACGAGACATGATGATGACCGATGCCTCCCGCCTCGCGCCCACCGAAGACAGCGGCGTGCTCCTGTCCGTCCGCGACCTGTCCATCGACTACCACCTGCGCACGCATATCCTGCACGCGGTCCGGGAGGTCAGCTTCGACCTGCACCGGGGCCGGACCATGGCGCTGGTGGGCGAAAGCGGCTCGGGCAAGTCGGTGACGGCCCGCGCGCTCCTGCGGATCATCGACACGCCGGCGCGGGTGACCTCGGGCACCATCACGCTGAACGGCCCGAACGGCGCCGAGCGGCTGGACCAGATGAAGGAGACCGGCAAGGAGATCCGCGCCATCCGCGGCGGCCGGATCGGCCTGATCTTCCAGGAGCCGATGTCCTCTCTCTCCCCGGTCCGCACCATCGGCGCGCAGATCGTGGAAAGCCTGCTGCTGCACCGCAACATGACCAAGGCCGAGGCCAAGGAAGAGACGGTGCGCCTGCTGGAGCAGGTGGAGATCAAGAACCCCCGCCAGATGGCCGACCGCTACACCTTCGAATTCTCGGGCGGCATGCGCCAGCGGGCGATGATCGCCATGGCGCTGGCCTGCGACCCGGACGTGCTGATCGCGGACGAGCCGACGACGGCGCTCGACGTGACCACCCAGGCCGAGATCATGGACCTCATCAAGCGCCTGCAGGACGAGCGCGGCATGGCGATGCTGATGATCACCCACGACCTCGGCCTCGTGGCCGAGATCGCGGACGAGGTCTCGGTCATGCGCTGGGGCCGGATCGTGGAGCAGGGGCCGGTGGACCGGATCTTCCACGACCCCCAGACGGCCTATACCCGCAAGCTGCTGGGCGCGACGATGCGGCTGGAGCACGGGCGCGACCGGCCCGCGCCGCCGACCGACGGCGCGCCGATCCTCTCGGCCCGCGGGCTGGTGAAGGGCTTCGGCGCGAAGTCCTGGACCGGCAAGCAGAAGTGGGCGATCACCGCCGTCGACGACGTCAGCCTCGACCTCTGGCCGGGCGAGAACCTCGGCATCGTGGGCGAATCCGGCTCGGGCAAGACGACGCTGGGCAAGATGCTCCTCAGGATCACCGAGCCGTCGAAGGGCCAGATCCTCTGGCGTCCCTCGCAAGGGGAGGACGCGCGGGACGTCACCGCGATGGACCGCCCCGCGCTCCAGCATTACCGCGGTGCCGTCCGGCTGGTGTTCCAGGACCCCTTCGCCTCGCTCAACCCGCGGATGACCGTCCGGCAGGTGGTGGGCGATCCGCTGCTGGTGGCCGGCCTCGCCAAGGGGCGCGCGCTGGAGGACAGGGTGGGCGACCTCCTCGAGCTCGTCGGCCTCGACCGCTCGGCGATGGAGCGCTACCCCCACGCCTTCTCGGGCGGCCAGCGCCAGCGCATCGGCATCGCCCGCGCCCTCGCTCTCGATCCCCAGATCATCATCGCGGACGAGGCGACCAGCGCCCTCGACGTGTCGATCCGGGCGCAGATCCTCGATTTGCTGCTCGAGGTGCAGGAGAGGCTGGGCCTCAGCTACATCTTCATCGCCCACGACATCTCGGTCGTGCGCTACTTCTGCGACCGGGTCGCGGTGATGCACCGCGGCAAGGTGGTCGAGACCGGCCCGGCCGAGCAGATCTGCACCGCACCGACCGACCCCTACACCAGGGCGCTGATCTCGGCCGTCCCCAGCCCCGACCCGCGCGCCAAGCGCATGTCGCTGCGCACCCGTTTCACTGCCTGACCGACGCCCCGGAAGGAGACCCGTCTTGCCGAAGTTTTCCGCCAACCTCTCCATGCTCTACACCGAGCACGCCTTCCTCGACCGCTTCGCCGCCGCCGCGGCGGACGGGTTCACCGGCGTCGAATACCTCGGCCCCTACGAGGAGACGCCCGAAACCGTCGCCAAAGCCCTCTCCGACAACGGCCTGACCCAGGCCCTGTTCAACCTGCCCTCCGGCGACTGGGCCGGGGGCGAGCGGGGCATCGGCGGCCTGCCGGGGCGCGAGGCGGAGTTCGCCGAGGGCGTCGAGAGCGCGATCCGCTACGCCAGGGCGCTGGGCTGCGCGCAGGTCAACTGCCTCGCCGGGATCGCGCCCAAGGGGCAGGAGGCGGCACACGAGGCGGTGCTGGTCGAGAACCTGAAGTTGGCCGCCGACAGACTCGGCGCCGAAGGCATCCGCCTGCTGCTGGAGCCGATCAACACCCGCGACATCCCCGGCTTCCTCGTCACCGGCACGGACCAGTTTCTGCGCATCGCGGACAAGGTGGCCTCGCCAAACCTCTGGCTGCAATACGATTTCTACCACATGCAGATCATGCAGGGCGACCTCCTCCCCACCTTTGAGGCCCTGCAGGACCGCATCGCCCACGTCCAGATCGCCGACAATCCCGGCCGCCACGAGCCCGGCACCGGCGAGATCAATCACCCCTACATTTTCGAGAGCCTCGACAGGCTCGGTTACGCCGGCTGGGTCGGCGCGGAATACAAACCCGCCGCAGGCACCTCCGAGGGCCTCGGCTGGATGAAAGGAGCCTGACATGAAGATCGGATTCATCGGCCTCGGCGTCATGGGCCGCCCCATGGCGGGCCACCTGATCGAGGCGGGGCACGAGGTCGCCCTGCACCGGGTCAAGGACGTCTCCCGGCCCCTCGTCGACAAGGGCGGCAGGGAGGTCGGCAGCGCGAAAGAGGCCGCCGAAGGGGCCGACGTCGTCATCCTCATGCTCCCCGACACGCCCGATGTCGAAGCGGTGCTCTTCGGAGAAGACGGCGTGGTCGAGGGGCTGGGCAAGGGCGCGCTGGTCATCGACATGAGCTCGATCTCGCCCGTCGCCACCAAGGACTTCGCCGCGCGGATCGAGGAGGCGGGCGGCCACTGGCTCGACGCGCCGGTCTCGGGCGGGCAGGCGGGGGCCGA
>JAMWZF010000305.1 GCA_024304875.1 Paracoccaceae bacterium | reverse complement strand
GCAGCGTCCTTGTCGGCCTTGCCCGCGGCGGCGGGGGACGGCTGCGCGCCCGTTCCGTTGCCCGGGCCGGTCCGGTTCGACAGGCCGAGGCGATGCACCTTGCCGATCACCGCGTTGCGGGTCACGCCGCCCAGTTCCTTGGCGATCTGGCTCGCGGACTGGCCCTCGCTCCACATCTTCTTGAGAAGCTCGACGCGTTCGTCGGTCCAGGACATGGGGTCTTCCTCTAGGCTGGCTGTCGTTTCGGTCTGTCGGCGCCGGGTCGTGCCCGAGGCGGGGACCGAAGTCAATCGGACCGCGTGCACCTTACCGTCTCCTGCGGCGCAACTACAAGGACGCTAGGTGGGGACCATGGGCCGCGGTTCAAGGGGTCCCGCGGCCGGGGGCGGGCGGAACCACGGGCAGCGGCGCCGGAGCGGCGCGTCTCAGCCGCCCCTCGCGCCAGGCCAGCAGGCCCGCGCCGGTGAGGATGATCGCCGCGCCGGTGAGCGAGACGCCGTCCGGCCAGTCGCCGAAGATCGCCCCGTCGTAGAGCGCGGCGAAGACCAGCGTGAGGTAGGCGAAGGGCGTGACGAAACTGGCGTCCGCGCGGGCCATGGCGTTGGTGTAGCAGAACTGGGCCGCCGCCATCGCCATGCCGAGCCCCGCCATCGCGCCCCATTGCGCGGCCGTCGGCGTCGTCCAGACCGTGGCGGCGAGGCTGCCGGCGATGCACAGGCCGAGGGCGTTGTTCACCCAGAGGATCTGGATCGGCCGCTCCCGCCCGCTCAACTGCTTGATGACGATCAGCTCGGCCCCGAGCGCCACCGCGGCCCCGAGCGCCAGCAGCGCCGCCGGCTGGAAGGCCGCGAGCCCCGGCCGGATCAGCACCGCCGCGCCGACGAGGGCCAGCGCCGCCGCGATCCAGCGCCAGCGGCCCACCCGCTCGCCGAGGAGGGGGATCGCCAGCAGCATGCAGAAGATCGGGTTGAGGAAGGAGATCGCGGTGGCGTCGGACAGCGGGATGCGCGCCGCGGCGGCGAACATCAGGGTGACGCCGGCGAAGCCCATCGTGGTGCGGGCAAGGTGGAGGCGCATCCGGGGCCGCGTCAGGGTCGGCCGCATCACCGCTGCCACGGCCGTCACCGTCAGGAACCCGAAGAGGAACCTGCCGAAGGCGACCTCGAAGGGATGCAGCGGCGGCCCGAGCGCGTCCGTCCCCAGCGCCTTGGCCAGAAGCGTCGTCGCCGCGATCAGTGCCGAGGCGAGGACGATCAGCGCGGCGGCGAGGGCGGGGTTCGGGGGTGGCCGGGTCATGAGGCTGACCTGCGTCCGCGCCGGGGCCGGGTCAAGCGTGCGATTGCGCGGGTACAATCCGGCCGGACCCGGCGTCACAACGGGGGTGGGCAGGGCCTGAGTTTTGTGCATATTGCCTGTCATGGCACGGACCGGACAGATTACCCGACCCTTCCCGCGACGCCGCTGAGGCGCCGCCACCGCCATCGTTCGCGCCCGGCGCCTCGGGCGCAGCTTCCCTTCATTTCGAGGACCTGCACAGATGATCCCCGCCGTTCTGCCCACCTACAATCGCGCGCCGCTGACCTTCGTCTCCGGCTCCGGCAGCTGGCTGACGGAGGCGGACGGGCGACGGTTCCTGGACCTCGGCGCCGGGATCGCGGTGAACGCCCTCGGCCATGCGGCGCCTGAACTGGTCGAGGTGATCACGGCGCAGGCGGGCAAGCTCTGGCATGTCTCGAACCTCTACCGGGTCGAGGAGCAGGAGAAGCTGGCGGCGGCACTGGTGGAGCACACCTTCGCGGACACCTGCTTCTTCACCAACTCGGGCACGGAGGCCTGCGAGCTGGCGGTCAAGATGGCCCGCCGGCACCACTACGACAAGGGCACCGAGCGCCCGGTGATCCTGACCTTCGAGGGGGCCTTCCACGGCCGCTCCTCCGCCGCCATCGCGGCGGTCGGGTCGGAGAAGATGACCAAGGGCTTCGGCCCCCTGCTGCCCGGTTTCCGCCAGCTGCCCTTCGGCGACCACGAGGCGCTGAAGGCGGCCGCCGCCGAGCCGGACGTGGGCGCGATCCTGATCGAGCCGATCCAGGGCGAGGGGGGCATCCGCCCGGTGCCGGACCAGTGCCTGCGCGGCCTTCGCGAACTGTGCGACGAACACGGCCTGCTGCTGATCTTCGACGAGGTCCAATGCGGCGTGGGCCGGTCGGGCCGGCTCTTCGCCCATGAATGGGCCGGGGTGACGCCGGACATCATGATGGTGGCCAAGGGCATCGGCGGGGGCTTTCCCCTCGGCGCGGTGCTGGCGACCGAGGCGGCCGCGTCGGCGATGACCGCCGGGACCCACGGGTCGACCTACGGCGGCAACCCGCTCGGCTGCGCGGTGGGCCTCAAGGTGATGGAGACGGTGACCGCGCCCGGCTTCCTCGAGGAGGTCCGCCGCAAGGCCGCCTTCCTGGCGCAGAAGCTCGAAGGCCTCGTCGCCGCGCACCCCGAGGTCTTCGAGGGCGCCCGCGGACAGGGCCTGATGATGGGTCTCAAGTGCAAGGTCGCCCCGGCGGACGTGGTGAACGCGGGCTACGCCGAGGAGGTGCTGACCGTGGGCGCCGCCGACAACGTGGTGCGCCTGCTGCCGGCTCTCACGATCACCGAGGAGGAGATCGCCGAGGCGGTGGACAGGCTCGACCGCGCCGCCACCCGCCTGACCTCTTCCTGATTTCTTTGGATCCCGAATATCCCGGGGGGTTCCGTCCGGTCCGCGGCACGCGGCAAACCGTCCGGGGGACGGTTTGAGGTCGGAACGGGCGGAGCCCCGGAAAAGGCCCGCCACCCGGCACCACACTGAGAAAAGACGACCCATATGAACCACTTCCTCGACATCCACACCACCGACCCCGCCGACCTGCGGGCCATGATCGACAGCGCCGCCGCGATGAAGGCCGCCCGTGCCGGCCGGCCCAAGGGCACGCCGGACGACGAGACGCCGCTGGCCGGGCACATGGTCGCGCTGATCTTCGAGAAGCCCTCGACCCGGACCCGCGTCTCCTTCGAGGTGGGCGTGCAGCAAATGGGCGGCGCGGTCATGGTGCTGAAGGGCGACGAGATGCAGCTCGGCCATGGCGAGACGATCGCGGACACCGCCCGCGTGCTCAGCCGCTATGTCGACCTCATCATGATGCGCACCTTCGAGGAGGCGACCCTGCTGGAGATGGCCGAGCACGCGACGGTGCCCGTCATCAACGGGCTGACCAACCGGACCCATCCCTGCCAGATCATGGCCGACGTGATGACCTTCGAGGAGCACCGGGGCCCGATCAAGGGCCGCAAGGTGGTCTGGTCGGGGGACGGCAACAACGTCTTCGCCAGCTTCGCCCACGCGGCCAGGCAGTTCGACTTCGACCTGACCTTCACCGGCCCCGAGCCGCTGGACCCGGAGCGGGCGCTGGACGGCCTTTACACGACGGAGCGCAATCCGCAGAGGGCCGTCGAGGGTGCGGACCTGGTGGTCACGGACACCTGGGTGTCGATGCACGACCCGCAGTCGGCCCGCGAGCGGCGGCACAACCAGCTGCGGGGCTACCAGGTGAACGCGGAGCTGATGGCGAAGGCCAAGCCGGACGCGCTGTTCATGCACTGCCTGCCGGCGCACCGGGACGACGAGGCGACCTCCGAGGTGATGGACGGCCCCCACTCGGTGATCTTCGACGAGGCCGAGAACCGGCTGCACGCCCAGAAGGCGATCATGCGGTGGTGCCTCGGGGTGTGATCGGGGCGTCGGACGGCCGTTCGAACGGCCGTTTTCCTTTGCGGGACCGGGCAGGCGGGGTGAAACCCACCCGGCGACTGCGTCTCAGGACTTGGCATAGCGCAGCAGGACCGCGCCGAGCAGGGTGGCCATGGTGGAGAAGACCTTCACCAGGCTGAGCCGTTCGCCGAGGAACAGGACGCCGATCAGCAGGGCGAAGACGATGCTGGTCTCGCGCAGCGCCGTGACGAGGGCGATCGGGGCCTGGGTGA
>JAMWZF010000304.1 GCA_024304875.1 Paracoccaceae bacterium | reverse complement strand
GCAACCGAGATGAACAGGGTCCCGGCGCCCAGCGCCTGCAACTTCGGCAGCGCCTCGCCCATCATCTGCGGCTTGACCGCGATCAGGGCGACGGCGGGGCGGCCCGGCAGGATCTGGTTGATCCGCACGCCGGTCGCGCGCAGCCAGTCCGACGGATGCGGGTCGATCACGGTAACGGCGTCCGGCGGCAGGCCGCGATCCAGCCAGCCGGCCAGCAAGGCCGAGCCCATCTTGCCGCAGCCGAGAAGGATCATGCCCCGCTGCGCAATGTCGTCCAGATCGGCCATGTGTCCCCCCCTGCGTTAACCGGGCAGACACTATCAGCCGTCCCCGCGGGGGCAAGCGCAGGCGGCGGTTCAGCGACTGTTAGGGTTTTGCTGTCAGAAGGAGTCCGTCAGGTCCGAGGACCACGGCTCTCCGGGCAGTGGTGGGCGGGGGCTCCTGGAGTCCTCGCCCATCCCGTCCTCTCCGGCGCTCAGGCCCGTCCGTAGGTCTCGCCGATCGCGATGCCGAGGGCCTCTTCCGGCGCCCGGTTCGCCCAGGTGACAAGCTGGAGGGCGGGGTAGAAGCGCTCGGCGCTCATCACCGCGGCGTTGATCATCGTGTCGACCTGGTCCGGCGCGACCGCCTGGTCCCCGGCCAGCAGCAGGCCGTAGCGATAGACCATCATCTTCTGCTCCGCCCAGAAGGTGAAGGCGCCGGCCCAGCAGTGGTCGTTGATCCGGTTCAGCGCCTCGTAGAGGGCGGCCAACCGCTCTTCCGGCGGCTCCATCTCGAAGGTGCAGATCAGGCGCAGGGTCTCGTCGTAGGGCGACCAGGCGAGGGTGATCGAGTAGGTGCGCCACTGGCCCTCGACCGCCATGGCGATCTGGTCGTCTGCGATGCGGTCGAATTCCCACTCGTGATGCTCGGCGATGTACTCGACGAGGTCGATCGGGTGGATGTCTTCGTTTTCGATGAACTGCTCGGACAATGCCATGACTGGCCTCCTGTATTCTAGCGGAGTGCCCCGGGGGTGTCCCTACCGCTAGCTGCCTGCTCTAGGGAGGCGGTACATAGCCAACCTCCTTACAATATATGGTGGGCCGGTTCGGGCCGACCTGTAAAGCCATTTCTTGTGGAAAAGCCGGGCCCGGGGAATGTTTTCCCCGTCGCCGCCGTTTTCCCGGGCCTTTTGCGACAGCCCCGTAACAGCCCTGCGGCCCCTGCGTAAGCGGTGCCGTGACGCCCCCCCGTGACACCGGCGGCAAGGCGCGTAGGATCGGCGCAAACAAGGAGAGACCCATGGCCGCGACACTGAACATCGACCTTCTGAAACGCCTCTGCGAAACCCCCGGTGTGCCCGGCCACGAAGAAAGGGTGCGCAGCCTGATCGAGGAGGAGGTCGAGGGACTGTTCGACCACGTCGAGGTGGACCCGATGGGATCGCTCCTCTGCCGCCGGGACGCCGACAGCAAGAACGCCCCCAAGGTCATGCTGCTCTGCCACATGGACGAGATCGGCTTCCTCGTCAGCCACATCACCAAGGAGGGCTTTCTCTACGTCCAGCCCGTCGGCGGCTTCGACCCGCGCAACCTCTTCTCGCGCCGGGTCCTCGTCTGCACGAATGACGGCGACTACCGCGGCGTGATGAACCCCGGCGGCAAGCCGATCCACATCTCGTCCCCCGAGGACCGCAAGAAGGTGCCCGAGGTCAGCGACTTCTTCATCGACACCGGCCTCGGCGAGGCGGCCCACGACAAGATCCGCATCGGCGATTTCGTGGTGATGGACGAGCCGCTCATGGAGATCGGGGACAAGATCGTCTCCAAGGCCCTCGACAACCGCATCGCCTGCTGGCTGGGGATCGAGGCGATCCGGGGCCTGACCAAGAAGCAGGGCCGCAAGGCCGAGATCCACGTCGCCTTCACCTGCCAGGAGGAAGTGGGCCTGCGCGGGGCGCGGACGGCCTCCTACGCGATCCGGCCCGACATCGGCCTCGGCATCGACGTCACGCTCGCCTGCGACACCCCCGGCGTCCCGGACAAGGACAAGACCACCGAGCAGGGCAAGGGCTTCGGCCTGCATGTCCGCGATTCCTCCTTCATCGCCGACAAGGTGCTGGTCCAGACGATCGAGGACCTCGCCGTGAAGAAGAAGATCCCCTACCAGCGCACCATGCTTGCCGCCGGCGGCCAGGACGGCGCCGCGGCCCAGCAGGCCGCCGCCGGGGCCAAGGCGGTCGGGATCACGGTCGGCACCCGCTACATCCACACGGTGACCGAGATGGTCGCGGCCGAGGACCTTGGCGCCGCGCGGGACATCCTGGTCGCCTATCTCAAGACGTTCTGAGACCAAGGGCCGGCGCGGGGCATCCCGCGCCGGCCCTGTCCGTCAGGCCCGCCCCACCCCGTGCCGCAGCACGATGACGGCAAAGAGGGCGAAGGCCGCGATGGCAAGGAGCGATCCGACCTGGGCCGCAACCGCCACTTCGGCCGAGATCGCCAGCGCGATGCCGGGGACCAGCACCAGCACCGCCAGCAGGGTCAGGCCGTAGTGAACGGCGGCGAGGCGGCTCGCCGCCGCCGCGGGCGACAGGGCGTAGTAGATCCCGAAGATCGACATCGACACGAAGCCGATCAGGTTCAGGTGCCCGTGGGCCGGAGAGAGCGTGTGGTCGTGGCTGGCCGACATCTGGATGCCCCAGCCCATGCCGACGAGGGCGAGGATCGCCCCGGTCGCCATGAACCACGAGGGAAGCGCGCGCATGCCTGCCCCCTCACATTGCGGCGATCGGCGGACCGGTGAAGGTCAGGTTGTGCCGCGCCGCGCTCTCCGTGATCGGCCCCATGTCGTCCGGGATCCGGTAATTGTTGGCCGCCATGTCGGCAAAGAACCCCTCGAACCCGCCCGGCGTGAGAATGACGAGGTGCCGCGAGGGCGTGTCCGAGCTGACCCGGTAGGTGTGCTCGTGCCCGCGCGGGATGAAGACGGCGCCGCCGGGGCCCTGCCGGGACAGGACGCCGTCCAGCAGGAACTCCATCTCGCCGGTCAGGACGACGAAGATCTCGTCCTCGGCGGCATGGACGTGCAGCGGCGGGCCCTCGCCCGCGGGGGTGGTGCTGTCGGTGATCGACATCGCGCCGGAGGTCGCCTCGGTGCTCAGCATCGTGCGGTATGTGGTGCCGTTCCAGGTGATCTCGTCGGTCGTCAGGTCTTTCATGGCATGTCTCCATCGTGGCCCGGACAGGGGTCCGGGCGGGTGCGGACTGTCGATCCGCCGGTTGATCTGGTGGTGAGCCTTGCGGCTGAAGGGAGACCTACCGCAGAGCGGTTCATAATTGAAGCTGCTGGCTCTGATACCGTATATAAATCCAATGAATGAACGGGACTTCGACCTCAACCTGCTCAAGGTCTTCCGGGCCCTCTTTGCCGAGGGCTCCGTCACCCGCGCCGCCGAGAGCCTCGGCGTCTCCCAGCCCGCCGTCTCGGCCGCCCTGAAACGACTGCGCGAGGCGCTCGGCGATCCGCTCTTCGTGCGGGCCGGGCAGCGGCTGGAGCCGACCGCCGTCGCCTCCGAACTGCGGGCCGACCTCGACGGCGCGCTTGGCGCGGTGAACCGGATGCTGGACTACGGCAAGACCTTCGACCCGGCACGGCTGACCGGCAGCTACTGGCTCTCGGGGTCGGACTTCTTCTCCGACCTCATGCTGCCGCGCCTGCTCGAGACGCTCCGCGTCGCCGCGCCCGGTGTGAAGGTCGTGCTGGTGGACCGGGTCTTCGGCACGACGCTCGACGCGCTCGAGACCGGCGAGGTCGACATCGCCTTCTGGCCGGACGCGGAGATGCCGAAATGGGTGAACCGCCGGCACGTCCTGACCACGCGGTTCGAATTCGTGGCCCGGGCCGGGCATCCCCGGCTGGCCTCGGCGGGCATCGGGGACGGTCAGATGATCCCCCTCGACCTTGCCGCCGACCTCGCCCATGTCCATTTCTCGCCCGACGGGCGGACGCTGGACGACATGGATCAGGAATTCGC
>JAMWZF010000303.1:821-4020 GCA_024304875.1 Paracoccaceae bacterium | reverse complement strand
GCGCGGCCCGGCATTGGGGTCCGCCGCGTCGCCCGCCACGCCGATCTCGCGCTCGGCCATGGCGTACCAAGGCTCGAGGTCGTCGTACCCGATGGGCCAGTCGGTCAAGGAGGACCCCTCGGGCACGCCGTAGCGGCTCGCCATGCGGAAGTCGTCGGGGTGGTAGCGCCAGGCCTGCCCGCCGTAGATCGCCGTCCCGCTGCCGACACAGGCGGCGTTGTTGTGGTAGTCGAATTCGTGCGGCCGGACGATGCGCGGGGTCCCGTCCGGGGCGACATGGACGCGTGGGTTCCCCTCGGCCTCGGGCCCTGTGTTGATGCCATAGGTCGACAGGCGGTGGTTGCGCAGGTGGTCCTGCTGGGCGGGGTCCGCCGGATCGACCCATCCGCCCCGTTCGATCAGTGCCACGGACTTGCCCGCCCGCGCGAGGCATGCCGCCACAATACCGCCGCCCGCGCCGGAGCCGACAACGATGGCGTCGAAATCGTCCCGGTCGGCGGGCGGCACCGGGACCTTCGGGCGCTGCCTGGCCGGTTTCTCAGGCCAACCGAGGCGATACCCCAACCGCTCCCACGACCTCGCCCCGCGGTTGCCGCCATTGCCGGGATCGGCGTAGAGGCCTTCTTCAACCAGGGTGACGAGCGTGACGAACCAGGCCTCGTGCTCGACGGCCGTCATGGCGTCCTCCAGCGGACCGGACCCTGCGGTTTTTGCGAACGCCTCGACGCCCGTCTGGACCATGGCGCGCCGATCCGGATCCTTGTCGAGGCGCTGAACCACGTAGGTGTCGGCGCCGAGCACCCGGGAGCCGAAGGCCGGGTCCGGCGCGATCGCGTCGCAGATGGCGACGAGGGTCGTCGTCCAGTCAGTCACCGTGCTTGTCCCCGGCTGGACGCGGCCGCTGCCGGACCAATGGGTGGTGCGACCGCGCCGCCATTCCGGCGCTACGGCTTCGCCGACAGGAGGCCGTCCAGCGCCTCCGTCACGGCCGGCATCGTGCCGAGGTCGACGGGTGAGAGGGGCAGGCGCGGCACGCCCCAGTCCGGCTGGCCGAACTGTACCGCGGCGAGCGCCTTGACGGTCGGGATCACCGGCTGGGCCGAGATGGCGTCGTAGAGGGCGCACATCCGGGCGAAGACCTCGGATCCTTCGCCTGCCTTGCCGGTTGCAATGGCGGCCATCTGGGTAGGGGCGATGTTGCCGAGGCCCGAGATCGCGCCCGAACCGCCGAGGGCCAGCGCCGTCGGCAGGAAGATCTCGTTCCCGACAAAGATTTGCAGGCCCGGGAAGGTCCGGACGCTTTGTTCGACGTGGTCCCTGTCCGGGACGCTGTCCTTCAGGCCATGGATGACGTCTCCATGCGCCTCGATCAGCCGGGTGACGACCGCGGGGGCGAGGGTCACCTGGGTCAGGGGCGGGATGTCGTAGAGCATCAGGCGCAGGGTGTCGTCGCTGATCGCCTCGATCGTGGTCGAGAAGAACCTGTAGACCCCCTCGTCCCCCAGCCCCTTGAAGAAGAAGGGCGGCAAGAGAAGCTGGCGGTGCACCCCGTGCCGCAGGCCGTGCCGAGCGAGGGCCACGGCGTCGGGCTGGGCGTTGGCCCCGATCCCCAGCACGATGGCCGCCGGATCGGCGCCTCTGGCGATAAGCTGTTCGAGGGCCTCCTGCCGCTCCTGCACCGAAAAGGATTGCCCCTCTCCCAGCGTGCCGAACAGGACGATGCCCGCGGCGCCGTTCGACAGGACATGGTCCGCGACCTGGCCCAAAGCACCGATGTCGATGGCGCCGTTCGTATGCAGGGGGGTGATGACGGGGACGAGAAGGCTGGATGTCATGGATGGACCTGACTGTGCGTTCGGGACAGGGCGGGCCGGGCAAGTGTCCGACCTGCGCGGCAGTGGTGCAGGGCGCGCATCAGCCAGGGGCGGCGCGCGAAACGGCCGGCATGGAGGGCGCCCGCATCAGCGAGAGCGGCAATGTCTCCACGTCGGTCGCGACGGAGACCTCGAAAGGGATCTGGCCGAGGATATCGCGCGCGATGTCGACGCCGGGCACGACCTGCCGCAGAACAAGGCCCCTCGTGGTCACCTCGAAGACGCCGCGGTCGGTGATGACCGAAACCTCCTTGCCCGCCGCCAGGCCGAGCCGCGCGTTGAAGGTGATCTGCTCGACCTTCGGCACGAAGCGCCGGATCCGGCCCTCTGAGGCGATATGCAGGCCCTCCGGCGTCACCGTCTCGTCCAGCTTGGACGTGGTCAGCGTGCCGCAGAACATCAGCCGCCGGACGCCGTGCACGATGTTGATGAATCCGCCGCAGCCCGGCAGCATCCCCGAGAATTTCGAGACGTTGATGTTGCCCTCGGCGTCGACCTCGCCGAAGGACAGGATCGACACGTCGGGGCCGCCGCCTTCGTAGAACTGGAAGACCTCGTTCTGGTCGAGGATCACCTCGGGATGGCGCGAGACACCGCCGACCTTGGGCCAGCCGCCCATCGGCCCCTGCTCGACCGTGAAGTAGATGTCGGACCGACCGGCCGCGCGGGCCATCTCGGGCACCTCGTACATCGGCAGGCCGGCGCCGAGGTTGACCATGGCGCCCTCGGGCACCTGCGACACCGCGATCCGGGCGATCATGTCGCGCGGCAGGTTGCGGTCTGAGACGTCGGGCAGCGGGGCGTGGCTTGCGCCGGTGATGACCGGGTCCTGCTCGTCCTCCCAGGCGTCGTCGGCGACGACCACGGCCTCGACGATGCGACCGGGAATGCGGCCCATCCGGGGATGGATCTCGCCCGGGCCGACCATCCTGTCGACCTCGGCGATGACCTTGCCGCCGGATTGGAAGGCCGCCATGGCAAGCTCGATCGTGCCGTGGTCGAAGGCCTCGCGGTCGAAGAACAGGTTGCCGCGCGCGTCCGCGGCGCTGGCCTTGACCATGGCCACGTCGACGGGCAGCCGCGGGTAGTAGAGCTGCTCTTCCCCCGCCACGTCGATCACCCGGCAGATGTCGTGGTCCGCCGCCTCGTTCACCCGGCCTCCGCCCTGCCGCGGGTCGACGAAGGTGCCGATGCCGACCGGCGTGGCGAAACCCGACCGGCCGGCGGCCGTGGCCCGCAGCAGCTGCACGAGGGTGCCCATCGGCAGGTTCCAGGTCGCGGCGGTGTTGTTCATGATCGCGACGTTCAGTTCGTTCGACGAGGCG
>JAMWZF010000303.1:0-811 GCA_024304875.1 Paracoccaceae bacterium | reverse complement strand
GCTGGAGGTGATGACCGCCTTCATCAGCCCCGGCAGCGCGACGCGGTTCAGTCCGGTGCCGGCGCCGCCCTTGCCGCCGCGGGCCTTCTCGACCATCGCGACCGCGACGAAGGTCAGGCCGGCAGGATGGCCGCCGTCCTCGAAGCGGGAGGCCAGCGCCTCGATCAGCGCCTCTGGCACGACCCGGTATCCGCCGCCCGAAATGGCGACGGTGTCCCCGTCCTTTACCAGCCCGGCAGCGGATTCGGCGTCGATGACCTTCATGTCGGTTCCTTGCTCCCTCGTGTTCCGTTCACGCTATATGAAAGCGCTTTTACTGACAAGGCAGGACATCACCCTGTCCGCTGCAAGATTGAGCATTATGGCCTTATAATATGAGAATAGATCGAACTCTGTATCGGCTCTTCCAATATGAAAGTGCTTTCATTAGGCTCCGGCATCAAGTATCTGGCCCGCGAACCCGATCCCGGCCGCTCGAGAGGAGAAACGATGCAGAGCCCCTTCCAATCCGGCGTGATCCCGGCCCCCGTGACGCCCTTCGACGAGCAGGGCGCCATCGACTGGGCGACGCAGGACGCCTACGTCGCCGCGCTGGCCGGCAGCGGCATCTCGGCGCTGGCGATGAACATGGCCGCGGCCGAGGCGACGGCGCTGGAACACGCCGAACAGATCGACCTGCTCAAGCGGGCCAAGGAGGTCGTCGCCGGGCAGGTGCCGCTGGTCTCGGGCCTGATCGCGCCCTACACTGCGGGTGCCGTGGCCCATGCCAAAAGGCTCGTGGACGCCGGCGCCGATGCGTTGGTGGTCTTCC
>JAMWZF010000302.1 GCA_024304875.1 Paracoccaceae bacterium | reverse complement strand
CCGTTCGCCTCTGCCGGGCGGTCCGAGAGGATGTCGTGCAGCGCCCCGGCCCCCTGCCCGCGCAGCCAGTCGGCCGAGACCGCGTCCCAGCGGTCAGCGAAATTGAAGACGCAGATCACCGCCCCCTCCGGGGCCCGGCGGGCAAAGGCGAAGAGCGCCGGGTTGCCGGTGTCCAGCACCTCGGTAGGGTGGCCCGAGTGCAGCGCCGGGGTGGCGCGGCGGCAGCCGAGGATGTGGCGCAACCCGTGCAGCACCCGCCCCTGCGGCGTCTCCGGATCCGCCATCGCCGTCGCCGCCCGCGCCCAGTCCATCCGCGGCCGGTGCAGCCAGCGGCTGTCGTGGGCGTGCTCGGGGAGCTGATGGTAGGAATAGTCGTTCATGAGGGCGATCTCGTCGCCCATGTAGATCAGGGGGATGCCGCCGTAGCTGGCGATCAGGGCGTGGCCCATCAGGATCCGGTCGATCGCCCGGTCCACCGCCGCCATGTCACCGGCCTCGAGGGACCGCTCCAGCCCCGCGAGCGAGGCGCAGGTGCCGCTGATCCGCTTGTCGCCGGTTTCCGGGTTTTCCTGGAACAGCTCGCCCTTGGCGAAGCTGCCGGGATGGGTCCCCTCGTAGAAATCCGACAGGAAGGCCCGGTGCGCCGCGCCGCCGATCCCCAGCGCCCCCGCGTCCTCGTCCGTCACCGCCCAGCCGATGTCGTCGTGGCAGCGCAGGTAGGTGGCATAGGTCGCATTGGTCAGGCGCTGCGGGAAATGGGTGCGCAGGACATGGGTCATCAGCCGTGTATCCTGCGACGCCAGCGCGCCCCAGATCTGCACCATCAGCGAGTTGTGATAGGCAAGGTTGCCCTCCTTGCCGTCATGCTCCCCCCGGCCGAGGTAGGGCAGCATCTGCTCCGGCCCGAGGATCGCCTCCTCCAGATGCAGCACCCCCGGCGCCACGATCCGGCAGACGGCGCGGAGCGCGCGCAGGAGCATGTGGACCTCCGGCTCGGACTGGCAGGTCGTGCCCATCCGCTTCCACATGAAGGCCACCGCGTCGAGGCGCAGCACCTCCGCCCCCCGGTTGGCGAGGAAGAGCATGATCTTCGCCATTTCGAGGAAGACGTTCGGGTTCGCCCAGTTCAGGTCCCACTGGTGTTCGTTGAAGGTGGTCCAGACCCATGCCGGAATGTCGTCGTAGAAGGTGAAGCTGCCCGGCGCGTTCTCGGGAAAGATCTCGACCAGGGTCCGCTCGTACTGCCTCGGCAGGGTGTCGTCCGCGAACATGAGGTAGAAGTCGCGGAACTTCGGGTCGCCCTGCCGGGCCTTCCTCGCCCAGGCATGCTCCTTGGCGGTGTGGTTCAGGACCATGTCGACGCAGACGCTGATCCCCCGCGCCCGGCAGGCCGCCGCCACCGCCTCGAACTCGGCCATGGTGCCAAGCCGGGGGTCGATGGCGCGGTAGTCCATCACCGAATAGCCGCCGTCGTTGTCGCCGGGGCGCGGCTTCAGGCAGGGCATGAAATGGACGTAAGAGATGCCGAGGTCGGTCAGGTAGTCGAGCCGCTCCTCCACCGCCGTCAGGCTGCCGGCGAAGCGGTCGATGTAGAGGGCATAGCCGGCCATCGTGGGCCGCAGGAACCAGTCGGGCTCGAGGTCCCGGGCGAGGTCGAGGCGGCGCAGGTCCGCCGGCCGCTCGGCCCAGGCCCGGCGCATCGCGGTGAGGAGCGCCTTGCGGAAGGACTCGAAACCCTCGGTCTGGCCGTAGAGCGCCTCCAGCATGGGCCAGAGATCGTCCCGGCTGCGCGCAAGGCGCATGTCGAACAGCTCCGCATCGGATACGCTCGCCTCGGCCATCTGCTCCTCCTCCGTCTCGCTGTCTCAGGCTGCGCTGGATGGGGGGAACAGGCAAGTGGGGAGGGGACCGGCCCGCGCTGCTCCGGAAGATGAGTATTTATGCCTTCATCGAAGCAGGAAGGCGCGCCCTGCTGCTTCGATTTGGCCCAAATACTCACTCTTCCGGTGATCCATCGGCACCCGGGGGCCGCGGTCAGTTGATCAGCGTCGGCTTCGGCATGTGGGTGGCGTTGGACGGCATCACGCCAAGGCGCCGGGCCACTTCGGCATAGGCGTCGGCCAGGTCGCCGAGGTCCCGGCGGAAGACGTCCTTGTCGAGCTTGCGGCCCGTCTCGATGTCCCACAGGCGGCAGCTGTCGGGGCTGATCTCGTCGGCCACGACAAGGCGCTGGTAGTCGTTGTCCCAGATCCGGCCGACCTCTATCTTGAAGTCGATCAGCTTGATCCCGACGCCCAGCATCACGCCGGACATGAAGTCGTTCACCCGCAGGGCCAGCGCCACGATGTCGTCGAGGTCTTGCTGCGAGGCCCAGCCGAAGGCGATGATGTATTCCTCGGGGACCATCGGATCGCCCAGGGCATCGTCCTTGTAGGAGAACTCGATGATCGGGCGGGGCAGCTGGGTGCCCTCCTCCATGCCGAGGCGCTTGGCCATGGAGCCCGCGGCGAAGTTGCGCACGATGATCTCGAGCGGGATGATCTCGACCTGCCGGATCAGCTGCTCGCGCATGTTCAGCCGGCGGATGAAATGGGTCGGCACGCCGATCTGCGTGAGGCCGGTCATGAAGAACTCGCTCAGGCGGTTGTTCAGCACGCCCTTGCCCTCGATCGTGGCCTTCTTTTCGGCGTTGAACGCGGTGGCGTCGTCCTTGAAATACTGCACGAGGGTCCCCGGCTCGGGGCCTTCGTAGAGGATCTTCGCCTTGCCTTCGTAGATTTTCTTGCGGCGGGCCATGGCTGCTCCGGCTGGACTGAGAGCCTGTGCCTTACTTGATCGGGCGCAGCCCGGCAAGCCGAACCCGCGCGCCCCTGCCCCTTGCGGCAGGCGGCCCCGGCGGGCATATCGAAAGGGACCCTTCACCACCGCCCGAGGAGCCCACCCATGCCCCAGTTCGACGACCGCGAGAACGCCTTCGAGAACAAGTTCGCCCATGACGCCGAGATGCAGTTCCGGGCCGAGGCGCGCCGCAACAAGCTGATCGGCCTCTGGGCCGCCAGCCTGATGGGCAAGACCGGCGAGGAGGCCGAGGCCTACGCCAAGGAAGTCATCGCCGCCGATTTCGAGGAGGCCGGCCACGAGGACGTCTACCGCAAGCTGGCGGGCGACCTTGGCGACAAGGCCGACGAGGCGACCATCCGCGCCAAGCTCAACGAGTTCCTCGTCAAGGCCAAGGCCCAGCTTCTGGAAGAGATCTGATCGCGGCGCAGGGCAGGCCGCCGCCGCTTGCCCTGCGCCCCGTCCCGCGGGACGGACCCAATTCTTCTACAATTTGTGACTATCAGAGTTAACCGCCCCGCTCCCGGGTCGGACGTTAAGACTTTGTTCGCGGTTTGGCCGCACTCAGGCCCGGCGAGGGACGGCACAGGGCCGGCCCTCCGGGGAGCGAGACGGCCAGATGACAGTGATTTCCCAGGCGGGCCGCGACCGCGCGTTCCGGGCTTCGCCGATGCAGTTCCTTGCCCTGCCGCTCGCCGCGGTCTTGGTCTGGCTCCTCGGCCGGCAGCTCTCGAGCGTCGATCCGGCCGATGTCCGCGCCGCGCTCGCCGCCCATGCGCCCTGGCAATGGGCGCTGGCCCTGCTGGCGACCGGCGCCAGTTTCCGCGCGCTGGGCCTGACCGAGGCGCTGCTGCACCGGCGGCTGCGCACCGGGGTCGCGGGCCCCCGCGCCGCGCAGGCGGGCATGCGGGCCATCGCGCTGGGCCAGGCGGCCGGTTTCGGCCTCGTCACCGGCGGTCTGGTCCGCTGGCGGCTCCTGCCCGAACTCGGCGCGGCGCAGATCGCGCGGCTGACGGCCATCGTGGGGCTGAGCTTCCTCGGCGCCCTCGCCGTCCTGATCCTCGCCCTCACCGCCCTTGGCGCCGGCCCTCTCGGCGGCGGCCTCGCCACCGACTGGGCGCGGGTCCTGCTGGCCGGGGGCGCGCTGGCCCTGCTGCGGATCGCCCCGCGGCACGGCCGGGACGCGGCGGACGGGCTGCGC
>JAMWZF010000301.1 GCA_024304875.1 Paracoccaceae bacterium | reverse complement strand
AGGTGCCGACGACCGAGCTTCTGCGCCCGACCGAGGCGTTGCAGGAGGAGACCCGCCAGTCCCGCGCCGCCCTGATCGCAGAGGCCCATGACCGTTTCGGGCAGGGTCTCATCGCCGTGGTCGGGGCGCTTGTCGGCTTTTCCACGCTGATCTCGGCCGGGTTCAGCCGGTTCGGCGTCTGGCCGCAGATCGTCGGCGCCATCGGGCTGGTCGTCGTGATCAAGATGGCCGAAACCTTCGGCGCCTCGGTCTCCCTGCGCAACCCGGCCCTCTGGCCCGCGGTCTACCTGCCCTTCGTCGTCGGCCTCGCCATGACGGGGGCGCTGCTGCTCTGGGCGGGCCGCAGCCGGACCCGGCGGCGGGCCGGCCCGCCGCCCGAGGGGGCAACGGCATGATCCTTCACCGCTACTTCGCCCGCCGCTTTGCCACCACCTTCCTCGGCATCGGCGTCGTGCTGTTCGTGATTCTCGTCTTCTTCGACCTGATCGAGCATCTGCGGCGCTACACCGACGACGGCATCCCCTTCGGCGAGATCCTGTCGCTGACCTTGCTGAACGCCCCGATGGCCTTCTACCGGATCCTGCCGCTGGTCGCGATCCTGTCGACCCTGGCGCTGTTCTACTCCCTCGCGCGATCCTCGGAACTGGTCGTGACCCGCGCCGCCGGGCGTTCGGCGATCAAGGCCCTGCTGGCGCCGGTGCTCGTCGCCTTCGCCATCGGCGCGCTGCTGCTGGCGATGCTGAACCCCATCGCCGCGGCCACCAGCCGGGAATACGACGCCCGCGTCGGAGCGCTGAGCTCGAACGGGGCGAGCATCCTGTCGCTGTCCCAGGACGCCGTCTGGCTGAGACAGGGCGGCGCCGAGGGTCAGATCGTGATCCGGGCCGAGGGGGCCAACCTCGACGGAACCGTCCTGCGCGAGGTGTCCTTCCTGACCTTCTCTCCCGAGGGCGGTCCGATCCGGCGGGTCGTGGCCGCACGCGCCAACCTCACCCCCGGTGCGTGGGAGCTGAGGGACGCCAAGATCTGGCCTCTCTCCGGTGCCGACAACCCAGAGGCGGAGTCCGAGACCGCGGAGACCCTGGAGATCCCCACCGAGCTGACGGCGGCCGAAATCCGCGACAGCTTCGGCACGCCGGCCTCGGTCCCGATCTGGGAACTGCCCGGCTTCATCACCCGCCTGCAGGAGGCCGGGTTCTCGGCCCGCCGCCACGCGGTCTGGTTCCAGATGGAACTGGCGATGCCCGCCTTCCTCGTCGCCATGGTGATGATCGGCGCCGGCTTCACCATGCGCCACCAGAGGGGCGGGCGGACGGGGCTCATGGCGCTGACCGCGGTGCTGCTCTCCTTCGGGCTCTATTTCGTGCGGAACTTCGCGCAGATCCTGGGCGAGAACGGCGATATCCCCGTCGCCCTCGCCGCCTGGGCGCCGCCGCTGGCCGCGATCGGCCTCTCCCTCGGCCTTCTGTTCCACCTGGAGGACGGATGATCCGCGCCGCCCTTGCCGTTCTGCTGACCTGGATCGCCGGCGCGGCGGCCGCGCAGGTGCCGGCGACCCTGGTCGCCGACAGCATCGTCGTGACGTCAGACGACCGGCTCATCGCCGAGGGGTCGGTCGAGGTGCTCTACGACGGCACCCGCCTGTCGGCCCGCCGGGTCGTCTACGACCGCGGCGCCGACGTGCTGACCATCGAGGGCCCGATCCTCGTGGTCACGCCCGACGGGGACGTCTTCGAGGCCACCCAGGCCAGCCTGAACCCGCAGCTGGAAGGCGGCATCCTGCTGGGCGCGCGGCTGGTGCTGGACCGGCAGTTGCAGCTCGCGGCCGGGCGGATCGCCCGCGTGGACGGGCGCTATTCCAGCCTCGACGAGGTGGCGGCGACCTCCTGCCGGGTCTGCGCGGGCCGCACGGCCCTATGGGAGATCCGCGCGCGGCGGGTTGTCCACGACGAGGAGGAACGCCAGCTCTACTTCGAGGATGCCCAGTTCCGCATCAAGGGGGTGCCGGTATTCTACCTGCCGCGGATGCGCCTGCCCGATCCCAGCCTGGACAGGGCCCGGGGCCTCCTGATTCCCTCGATCCGGTCCAGCGACCTGCTCGGCACCGGGCTGAGACTGCCCTATTTCATCCCGCTCGGAGACGCCCGGGACCTGACCATCACGCCTTACGTGACGCCCGAGACCCGGACGCTCGAGCTGCGGTACAGGCAGGTTTCGGATGCCGGCGCCCTGCAGATCGCGGGGGCGATCACCCGCGACACGCTCGAGCCGGACGAGACGCGTGGCTACGCCGCCGTCGCCGGGGCCTATGCGCTCCCGCGCAACTACCGGCTGACCTTCGACATCGAGACGGTGAGCGACCGGGCCTACCTGCTCGACTACGGGCTGACCGACACCGACCTTCTGCAGAGCGAGGTCGCGGTCCTGCGGGTGCGGGACGACGAATACATCCGCGGCGGCTTCATCGTGCTGGAAAGCCTGCGCGATGGCGAAGTCGGAGACGAACTCCCCAGCCTGATCGGCGAATTGCAGTACGAGCGCCGGATGGATCCCCCGGGTCTTGGCGGGACGCTCACGCTCGAGGCCGGGTTCGACAGCGTGTTCCGGGCCTCGGAGGCCGATGTCCTCGGCCGCGACGTGGGCCGCGCCGGCCTCGCGCTGGACTGGCGGCGCAGTTGGGTCGGCCCTGCCGGACTGGTGGCCGAGGCCGAGGCCCTGGTGGGGGCGGATCACTACACGGTGTCGGAGGACAGCGGCTTCGATCGCGGCGCGACCCGAACCCGCGCGGCCACCGGCGTGTCCCTGCGCTGGCCCCTGATCGGGACGACCACGCGCGAGGCGGTGCATGTCATCGAACCGGTGGCCCAGGTGGCCTGGTCCGACACCTGGGGCGATGCGGTGCCGAACGAAGACAGCACGACCGACGAATTCGACGAGGGGAACCTCCTGTCCCTCTCGCGCTTCGCCGGGGACGACCTGGTCGAAACGGGCTTTCGCGGTGCGGCGGGCCTGACATGGACGCGCGAGGGCGCCGCCGGCTGGCGATCGACCCTGACCTTCGGACGGGTCTTCCGCGAGTCGCCCGCGCCCGACTTCTCGGACTCCTCCGGCCTGTCGGGCCAGCAGTCGCAATGGCTGATCGCCGGGCATCTGGTCTTCGGCTCCAATCTGCAGTTCGGCGTCCGCTCGCTGCTCGACGACACGGCCGATTTCACCAAGACCGAGGCCCGGCTCGACTGGACCGGAGACCGGGTCGACCTTGCCGCCGCCTATGCCTTCCAGCCTTCCGACACGGGCGAGGGCCGCGCCGACGCGGTCTCGGAGTGGACGCTCGACGGCAGCTGGCAGATCACCGACATCTGGGCCATCTCCGGGCAGGCCAGGTACGACCTCGTGGCCGACAGCCCCGCGCGCGCCAGCGTCGGCGTCGACTGGCGCAACGAATGCGTGGCGGTGGGCCTTTCGGTCTCGCGCCGCTATACCTCCTCGGATAACGTGGAGCCGGTGACCGACTACGGCCTCGCGGTGGAGCTTCTGGGCTTTTCCGCAAACGGGGCGAACGCCGTCCCGGCGCGGGGCTGCAGCGGCTGACCGGATGACGACGGACCAAGAGCAAGACGACACGAGGCACAAGATGCAGAGCAATCAGACTTCGCCGAGAGCGAGGGCCTTCGGGATCGCAGCCGCGCTGCTGACCGCCCTGGCCGCCGGGACCGCCGCGGCGCAGGGGCTGTTCTCGCCCGCGATCACGGTCAACGACAGCGCCATCACCCGGTTCGAGATCGACCAGCGGACCCGGATGCTCGAGATCTTCGGCGCGCCCGGCGACCCGGCCGAACAGGCGGTGGAGCAGCTGATCGAGGACAGGCTCAAATTGCAGGCGCTGTCGGATGCCGGTCTCAGGCTCAGCGACGAGGGGCTTCAGACCGCCCTCGAGGAGTTCGCGGGCCGCGCCGACCAGCCGCTCGACGTCTTCCTGCTCGGCCTCGCGCAGAACGGGGTCGAGGAAGAGACCCTGCGCGACTTCGTCCGCGTCGCCGTAGCGG
>JAMWZF010000300.1:2000-4057 GCA_024304875.1 Paracoccaceae bacterium | reverse complement strand
AGAGCAGGGCGAGGGCCACCTCGGCCGCCCCGCCGGTCAGGACGTCGACCTCAACGTCGAAGCCCGGCCGGGAGATCAGCGCCAGCTCCGGCCCCATGCCGGGGGCGCCCCCCGCCATCTGCGCCCGCCAGATCGAGGCGGCAGGATACCGGCTGCCGACCGAGCGGACGGCGGCGGTCGGCGCGAAGGTCATCGTGGCCAGCCTCTCCGGCTCCACCGCCAGCGCCTCGGGCGTCAGGGGGCTGTCGTCCGCCGCGTGGTAGGCCGCCCGCACCGCCAGTTCGATCCGGGCGACGTCCGGCAGATAGGGCAGGTGGCTCACGGGCGGAAATCCGGCGAGGAACTCCGGCATGTCCTGCCCGTAGTGCATCATCAGCGGCGTGCGGGGTGGATGCCGGCGCAGGTAAACGCCCGACATGGCGCGAAAGAACTCCGGCCCGACCAGCTTGCGGATCGCAGGAAACGCGACCTCCAGCGCCTCCGCGAGGCCGACCGCGACGTTGTTGCGGTAGATGTCGTAGCGCTTGCCCGCAGGGGCGCCGGTGGGGCCGATCAGCCCCTCCGGCGCGGGCTGCGCGGCGTCCAGCAGGGCGGCGGTGAAGGCGGCCTGGCTCATGCGGGCACCCCGGCCAGAGCCTCCGCCGCCCGGCCCGCCTCGGCGGCCAGCACGGGCCAGTCCGGCACGTCATTGTCCCATTCGATCAGCACCGGCTTCGGCCCGGTGCGGGCGAGGGTAAGGTCCAGCAGCGCCCAGACCGGGTCCCCCACCGCGCGTCCGTGGCTGTCGATCAGCAGGGGGGCGCCGTGGTCGTCGGCGTCCTCGTCGTGCCCGCCGAGATGGATCTCGCCGACGGCCTCGACGGGGAAATCGGCGATGTAGTCCTGCGGCGAGGTCTGGAGGTTCACCGCCGAGACGAAGACGTTGTTGACGTCGAGGAGAAGGCCGCAGCCGGTGCGGCGGGTCACTTCGCGCAGGAAGTCCGTCTCGGACAGGGTGCTTGTCGCGAAGGCGAGGTAGCTGGAGGGGTTCTCGAGCAGCATCTGGCGTCCCAGGGCCTCTTGCACCTCGTCGACGTGGTCGCAGACCCGGGCGAGGGTGGCCTCGGTGTAGGGCAGGGGGAGGAGGTCGTTCAGGAAGGCATGATCGTGGGTCGACCAAGCGAGGTGTTCGGAGAAACTGACGGGGTTTGCCCAGGCGCAGAGGTCACACAGCCGTGCCAGGTGCTCGGGATCGAGCCGGCCCTCGCCGCCGATGGAGAGGCCGACGCCGTGGATCGAGAGCGGAAACCGCTCGGCGAGGTGGCGGAGCTGCGCGCGGGGCCGTCCGCCGGCGCCCATGTAGTTCTCGGCATGGACCTCGAGCCAGCCGACCGCGCCGGGATCGGCGAGCAGGCTTGCATAATGCTGCGGCTTGAAGCCGACGCCGGGGCGGTTCGGCAGACCGGAATTGACGGAATCGAACATGGGGGCACCTCGCGGGGGTGAGGTAAGGCGGGGACGGGCCCCGCCTTACGCCAGGATCACGACTGGGGCAGATCGCGGTCGAGCGCCTCGAGCGAGCCCATCCGCTCCATCCCGTCGGCGGCGTCGGTGATGGTCATCTCCTCGCAGGTGCCGGCGGGCACGAGGGTCCAGGCGTTGCCCTGGTAGTCGACTGTCGAGGTGCCGGCGCAGGTGGTGCCGGGGCCAGCGGCGCAGTCGTTCTCGCCGGCGAGGGAGACGCCGAAGCACTTCTCGTTCTCCTGCGCGGCGGCACCGGTGGCGAGGCCGGCCAGCGCGGTGGCGACGGTGGCGGCAAGGGCGAGGGTCGTGGTTGTCTTGGACATGGGGTTTTCCTGTTCTGGACAGTTGTCGTGTCGTCCCGGGTAGCGGGGACAGGGAAACCCTAAGGGGCAGACACGCAGCCCGGACACTCACGTGCCCGTGGCTCGCGGGTCCGTTACCCTGCGTCAGCCTGCGACCGCCTGTCGCGGGCGAATGTTTCGAAAGTGGGGCGTCCGGCAGCGGACAAAAGGCCGGTTTGTTACAGCAAACGGGCCCGAGGTTTCCCCCGGGCC
>JAMWZF010000300.1:0-1990 GCA_024304875.1 Paracoccaceae bacterium | reverse complement strand
CACGGACACCGTCCGCTCCTCGACCTCGCGGCCGCCCACGGCGAGGATCACGGGGACCTTGCCGACCGAATGTTCGCGGACCTTGTAGTTGATCTTCTCGTTCCGCGTGTCCGCCTCGGCCCGCACGCCCGCCGCCGTCAGGGCCTCCACGACCTCGGCGACGTAATCATCCGCCTCGGAGGTGATCGAGGCCACGACCACCTGCCGCGGCGCCAGCCAGAAGGGCAGCTTGCCCTCCCAGTTCTCGATCAGGATGCCGATGAACCGCTCGAAGGACCCGAGCGTCGCGCGGTGCAGCATGAAGGGCCGGTGCTTGGCCCCGTCGGCGGCGATGTAGGTCGCGCCCAGCCGCTCGGGCAGGTTGGGGTCGACCTGGAAGGTGCCGCACTGCCAGACCCGGCCGATCGCGTCGGTCAGGTAGAAGTCCAGCTTCGGCCCGTAGAAGGCGCCGTCCCCCGGCTCCAGCGTGTAGGTGTGCCCCGTCGCGCGGATCGCCTTCTCCAGCGCCCCCTCGACGTAGTCCCAGGACTCCTCGGTGCCCACCCGCTTTTCCGGCCGGGTGGCGAACTTGATCTCGAAGGTCGGGAAGCCGAGCTCTTCGTAGATGTTGGCAAGGAAGTCGATGAAGCGGGCGCATTCCGCCTCGATCTGGTCCTCGGTGCAGAAGATGTGGGCGTCATCCTGGGTGAAGCCGCGCACCCGCATGATGCCGTGCAGCGCGCCCGAGGGTTCGAAGCGGTTGCAGGATCCGAACTCGGCCAGCCGCAGCGGCAGGTCGCGGTAGGACTTCAAGCCCTGGTTGAAGACCTGCACGTGGCAGGGGCAGTTCATCGGCTTGAGCGCATTGATCCGCGTCTGCGACTTGTCGCGGACCGAGGCGTCGTCGTTCTCGCCGTCGCGGCTCTCGTCCACCTCCACCAGGAACATGTGGTGCTGGTACTTCTCCCAGTGGCCCGAGGCCTCCCAGAGCTTGCGGTCCACGACCTGCGGCGTGTTGATCTCGCGGTAGCCGCCGGCCCGCTGCTTGCGGCGCATGTAGTCCTGCAGTTGGGTGTAGATTGTCCAGCCGTTCGGATGCCAGAAGACCTGGCCCGGTGCCTCTTCCTGCATGTGGAAGAGGTCCATCTCGCGGCCCAGCTTGCGGTGGTCGCGCTTGGCGGCCTCCTCCAGCATGGTGAGGTGGGCCTTCAGCTGTTCCTTGTTCTGGAACGCGACGCCGTAGATCCGCTGGAGCATCTGGCGCGAGGAATCCCCCCGCCAGTAGGCCCCGGCGACGCTCATCAGCTTCCACGAGTCGCCGGGCACCTGGCCGGTGTTCTGCAGGTGCGGGCCGCGGCAGAGGTCCTGCCAGTCGCCGTGCCAGTACATCCGCAGGGGTTCGTCCCCCGGAATCGCCTCGATCAGCTCGACCTTGTAGGGCTCGCCCTTGGCCTCGTAGTGGGCGATCGCGCGGTCCCGATCCCAGACCTCGGTGCGCACCGCGTCCCGCTTGTTGATGATCTCCTTCATCTTCTTTTCGATGAGGCCGAGATCCTCGGGCGTGAAGGGCTCCTTGCGGTCGAAATCGTAGTACCAGCCGGTGTCGATCACCGGGCCGATGGTGACGTTCACGTCCGGCCAGATCTCCTGCACCGCGCGGGCCATGATGTGGGCAAGGTCGTGGCGGATCAGCTCCAGCGCCGGGCCCTCGTCCTTCATCGTGTTGATGGCGATGGCGGCGTCGGCCTCGATCGGCCAGGCGAGGTCCCAGTGCCTGCCGTCCACGGTGGCGGAAATCGCCTTCTTGCCGAGGGAGGTGGAGATGTCGGCGGCCACTTCGGCGGGGGTCACCCCGGCGGGGTACTCGCGCGCGTTGCCATCGGGAAAGGTCAGGGAGACTTGGGCCATATCGGCTCTCCTCGTCGGTTTGGCGCCCACGGAACGCCCGGTTGCGGGTTATGTTGCGCCGCCCTTGTCGGGAAGGGCGGCGCGGCTGTCAAGGGTGCGTCAG
>JAMWZF010000030.1 GCA_024304875.1 Paracoccaceae bacterium | reverse complement strand
ACGCGCTCCTCGCCCACGTGCCAGTGCTGGCCGTGAACCAGCAGCGGCGCGCCGAGGCGCATGGCGGTGTCCTCGATCACCTCCAGCGCCGGCTCGGCCTGGGGGCCGACGACGCAAGGCACGCCGCGCTTGAGGATCCCCGCCTTCTCTCCCGCGATCTTCTGAATCGTGTCACCGAGGAATGCCTGGTGGTCGAGGTCGACGGGCGTGATGACCGTCAGCGCGGGCTTCGGGATGACATTGGTCGCGTCCAGCCGCCCGCCGAGGCCGACCTCGAGCAGGGTGTAGTCCGCCGGCGTCTCGGCGAAGGCGAGGAAGGCGGCGCAGGTGGTGATCTCGAAATAGGTGATCGGCTCCCCGCCGTTGGCGGCATAGCAGCGGTCCAGCACCTCGGTCAGGTGGTCCTCGGAAATCAGGGTCCCGGCCAGCCGGATGCGTTCGTGGAACCGGGCGAGGTGGGGCGAGGTGTAGACGTGGACGGCCTTGCCCTCCGCCTCCAGCCCCGCGCGGATCATCGCGACGGTCGATCCCTTGCCGTTGGTCCCGGCGACGTGGACGACCGGCGGCAGGCGGTCCTGCGGGTTGCCGAGGGCCTCCAGCAGGCGCCAGACCCGTGTAAGCACCAGGTCGATGACCTTGGGGTGCAGGGCCATCATGCGCTCCAGCAGCGCATCGGACCGGGGGGTGGTCACTCTTGCTTGGCCTCCGGCGCGGGGGCCTCGGCGGGCGCGATCTCGGCCACGGGCTCGGGCGCCTCGGGCGCGGGCAGGTCACCGGCGACGGCGGGGGGCAGGCCCAGCAGCATCCGGGTGATGGTGATGAGCTCGGCGCGCAATTCGCCCCGCGGCGTCACCCGGTCCAGCATCCCGTGGTCCAGCAGGTACTCGGCCCGCTGGAAGCCCTCGGGCAGCTTCTCGCGGATGGTCTGTTCGATCACCCGCGGCCCGGCGAAGCAGATCAGCGCCCCCGGCTCGGCGATCTGCACGTCGCCCAGCATCGCGTAGGAGGCGGTGACGCCGCCGGTGGTCGGGTGGGTCAGCACGACGATGTAGGGCAGGCCCGCCTCGCGCAGCATCTCGACCGCGACGGTGGTGCGGGGCATCTGCATCAGCGACAGGATCCCCTCCTGCATCCGCGCCCCCCCGGCGGCGGAGAACAGGATCAGCGGGCGCTTCAGCTCCACCGCCTTCTCGGCGGCGGCGATGATCGCGTTGCCGACGTACATGCCCATCGACCCGGCCATGAACGAGAAATCCTGCGCCGCGGCGACGACGGGGGTGCGCCCGATCTCGCCGGTGGCGACCAGCATCGCCTCCTTCTCGCCGGTGTCGCGCTGGGCGGTGCGCAGCCGGTCGGGATAGCGCTTCTGGTCGCGGAACTGCAGCGGGTCGGTGATCGGCTCGGGGACCGCGACCTCGGTGAAGGTGCCGCCGTCGAACAGGGCCTTGAACCGGGCGCGCGGGGTGATCGCCATGTGGTGCCCGCAGGAGGTGCAGACGTTCAGGTTGTCGGCCAACTCCCGGTGGAACAGCATCGTGCCGCACTCGTCGCACTTGCTCCACAGGTTCTCGGGCACCTCCCGCCGGCCGAAGATCGAGCCGATGCGGGGACGGACGTAGTTGGTGATCCAGTTCATATCCGGGCCTTCTGAGGTGTAGCGTCCCAGATATTGCCCGGGCGGGCGGAATGCAATCTTGGGCAGCCTAGTGCCAGAGCGCCCCGGGTTTCAGGATGGACAGGGGATCGGCCTTGTCGTCGGTCCAGAGCGGGCCGCCGTCGGAGGTCATCGCCGCCCAGAGGCCGGTTTCGGCCAATGCCTGCACGTCGGCGGGGTCCCGCGCCACGATGGCCACGTCGCTCATCCGGTAGCCGGGGTCGTCCGAGGCGTCCTCGGCCGAGAACTGCCGCCAGGCGTGCAGCCCCAGCGCCTCGGCCGAGCGCGCGATGGGCAGGCCGATGTCGTAGTAGCGGTTCGAGATGTGGAAGACGAGAACGCCGCCCGGGGCCAGTCGGTCCATGTAGGTCTGCATCGCCTCCACCGTGGTCAGGTGCACCGGCACCGCGTCCGAGGAATAGGCGTCGATCACCAGAACGTCGAAGAGCTGCCCCTCCTGCCGGGCCAGAACCACGCGGGCGTCGCCGAGGTGGGTCGGCGCATCGGGGGTGCAGGCGGCCATGAAGCTGAACAGCGCGGGATCGCGGGCCACCCGGTCGACCATCGCGTCGATCTCGTAGAAGTGCCAGTCCTGCCCTGCTCGCGCGTAGCAGGCGAGCGATCCGACGCCCTGTCCGACGACGCCGACACGTCGGGCGACCTGCCCGACCTCGGACAGCATGATCTGCCCCATCGGCGCGGCGGCGTGGTAGTAGGTCAGCGGCGTCGGACGGTCGGCGCCGATGTCCGCGATGCGCTGCGCGCCATGGATCGTGGTGCCGTTGGAGTAGAGCCGGATCCCGTCCCGGTCGACCACCTGGTGCAGGCCGAAGAAGCTGCGATCCGCCATCAGCCGGTCGTCCGGTCCGGCGAGCCAGACGGGCAGGCAGACAGCCAGACCGCCGGCGACGGCGAGCGCCGGGCGGGCCTGCCGGGTCAGGGCGACCAGCGCCAGCGCGGCCAGGAGGGCGCCACCGAGGACGACGGACCCGCCGCCGAGGGCAAGCGTGGCCCATGCGGCGGCCAGCCCGACCGGCAGCCCGATCATCGCGCCCCGCGTCAGCGACCGCGCGGTCAGCCCCAGTGCCCCGCCGAAGACGAGGACCAGCAGGACGATCAGGGTCATCACGCCCTCGACATGGGTCGAGAAGACCAGCGGCCCGACGATCCCGTTGAACAGCCCGCCCATCGCGCCGCCGACCGACATGGTGACGTAGAAGGTCGTCAGGTGCCGGGCGGGGGGTCGGGCGGCGTAGAGGGCGCCGTGGCACCAGACCGCCAGCACGAAGAAGCACAGCAGCAGCCCGCCGGCGGCGAGGCCGGACAGGTGGTCTCCGAAAGCGCCGACCACGAGGCAGAGCGCGGCGACGGCGACCAGTTGCGCGGCCCTGGTGAAGCCTGCGCCGTGGACCGGGGAGGATTGCCGGAAGGCGATCACGAAGCTGAGGAGGTAGAGCGCCAGCGGGATGACCCAGACCAGCGGCACCGCCCCGATGTCCGTCCCGATCTTGGACGTCACGGCGAGCATGAGCGACGAGGGCACGAAGGCGAGGACGCCCCAGTGCAGAAGGGTGGGCACGGAGGGGCCGGGCGCCGCGTGGGACGCCGCCTCCGTCGCGGCGCGGTGCTGCCCGAAGATCAGCCCGCCGCACATCGCCAGCCCCAGCCCCAGCGCGACGAAGCCCGCGGCGAAGCCGAAGGCGATGTCGGTCGCGCCGAACAGCGGCTCGGCGACCAGCGGGAAGGCCAGCAGGGCCATGACCGAGCCGAGGTTGGAGGCACCGTAGAGGAAATACGGGTCGTCCGCCGAGGGCCCGCCCGAGCGCGCGTACCACGACTGGATCAGCGGCGCGTTGGAGGACAGGAGCGCGAAGGGCACCCCGACCCCCAGCGCGAAGAGGCCGAGCGTCTGCCCGGCGACCGGGCCCCCGGCCTCCAGCTCCCACCCCTCGGGCAGGGCGGGGGGCAGGAAGACCAGCGCCGCGGCCCAGATCGTCAGGTGCAGGCCGACCTGCGCGGGAACCGGCAGGTAGCGGGTCGACAGGTGGGCGTAGAGGTAGCCGCCGAGGAGGACCGACTGGAAGAACAGCATCGCCGTGGTCCAGACCGCGGGCGAGCCGCCGATGGCGGGCAGCACGATCCGGGCGAAGAGCGGCTGGACGAAGAACAGCAGCGAGGCGCTGAGGAAGATCGTCAGCGTGAAGACCAGGGGCGCGAGGCGCGCGCTGCGAAGACCCTCGGGGGCAGAGGCGTCAGCCATGTGTCGACCTGCTCGTCGGTTGTTTTGACCGCACAGACAGGAGGAATGTGGTGCCAGTATGGCGCGGGCCCTTACCGCCGGATCGCCACCCGCGCCGCGAGCCAGAGGATCAGCACGAAGACGGCGCTGAAGACGGTGTCGAGCACCAGCCAGCCCGGCGGATAGTCGGCCAGCGACGGCCCCGCCTCGGGCGCGGCGAAGGGCAACAGGAACAGGGCGAAGCCGCTGTCCGGCCCGTCCTGCATCCCGTAGAGCGCGAAGACGGCGAGGTTGTTGGCGCTGTGCAGCCCGATCGCGGCGCCGATCGTGCCGGTCCGCGCCGTGAGGTCGGCGCAGGCCATGCCGAGCAGGATCGCCCAGACCACATAGGCCGTCCCCTCCGCCGACCCCAGCGCATTGCCGTAGTGCAGCACGCCGAACAGGACCGAGGGCAGCACCATCCAGACCAGCGGCCGGTCCGACCGCGCGCCAAGGTGCTGCTGCAGGTAGCCGCGAAACACGACCTCTTCCGCCCCGCTCTGGATCGTCACCGCCAGCACCGCCAGCGGCAGGGTGACGAGCCACTGGGCGAGGGGCCGCGTGTCCGCGATCTCGGCCATGTCGTAGGCGGGCAGGACCACGCTGATCGCGAGAAGAGCGAGGAGCACGCCGCCCCCCGCCCGCTTGAACTGGGCGAAGGCGGTCAGCGGCGGGCCGATCAGGCTCCACCCCCCCTGCCCGTGGACCCGCCGGACCCAGACCACCAGCGTCAGCGCCGGCACGCCGTAGAGGATCAGCGACAGGGCCAGCGTCACGGCCGTCCGTCCCTCCAGCGCCTCGGCCAGCCCGGTGCCGAAGATCGGCAGAAGCAGGAGGGGCGAGAGCCAGAAGGCCACCTCGGCCACGGTCAGTCCGCCGACGACGAGCCACGGCGGGCTGTCGTAGCGGGCGGGTTCGGTGAAGGCGCGGAAGGGCGCATAGGCGGGAGGCAGGCTCATCCGCACCCAGATAGCAGGGCGCCTGCGGGGTGCAATGGCGGCGGCAAACGGGCTTGTGATGGCTTTGGGCCGGCCTTAGGACGGTGCGGACCGACACGACCCCGAGGGAGGCCCCGATGCTCAAGAACCGGCCGGACAAATCCAAGTTGCCAAGCCGTCACGTCACCGAAGGACCCGCGCGCGCACCGCACAGGTCCTACTACTACGCGATGGAGCTGACCGAAGAGCAGATCGCCCAGCCCTTCGTTGGCGTGGCGACCTGCTGGAACGAGGCCGCCCCCTGCAACATCGCGCTGAACTGGCAGGCCCAGTCGGTCAAGGCCGGCGTCGCGGAGGCCAACGGCACCCCGCGCGAGTTCACCACCATCACCGTGACCGACGGCATCGCGATGGGCCACCAGGGGATGCACTCCTCGCTGGCGTCGCGCGAGGCCATCGCGGACACGGTCGAGCTGACCATGCGGGGCCATTGCTACGACGCCCTCGTCGGTCTTGCCGGCTGCGACAAGTCCCTGCCGGGGATGATGATGGCCATGGTCCGGCTGAACACGCCGTCGGTCTTCCTCTACGGCGGGTCGATCCTGCCGGGCCGGGTGCCCGAGGGCGCCGACGTGCCCGCCGACTACGCCAGCCGCGAGCTGACCGTTCAGGACATGTTCGAGGCCGTGGGCCGCTACCAGGCCGGTGACGTCTCGGACGCCCAGCTGGCGGTCCTGGAACGGGTCGCCTGCCCCTCGGCCGGGGCCTGCGGCGGCCAGTTCACCGCCAACACCATGGCCTGCGTGTCCGAGGCCGTGGGCCTCGCCCTGATGAACTCCTCCGGCATGCCTGCCCCCTACCAGGACCGCGCCCAGTACGGCGCCGCCTCGGGCCGGGCGGTGATGAACCTGCTCGAGAAGAACATCCGCGCCCGTGACGTCGTCACCCGCAAGTCGCTCGAGAACGCCGCGCGCGTCGTCGCCTGCACCGGCGGGTCGACCAACGCCGGCCTGCACCTGCCGGCCATCGCCCACGAGGCGGGGATCGACTTCGACCTGATGGATGTCTGCGACATCTTCAAGGACACCCCCTATTTCGTCGATCTCAAGCCGGGCGGCAAATACGTCGCCAAGGACCTCTACGAGGTGGGCGGCGTGCCGGTCGTGATGAAGGAACTGCGCAAGGCGGGCCTGATCCACGAGGATTGCATCACCGCCTCGGGCCGGACCATCGGCGAGGAGCTGGACGACATCCGGGGCGAGGCCGACGGCCGCGTCATCTACTCCGTCGAGACCCCGATCACCAAGACCGGCGGCGTCGTCGGCCTGAAGGGCAACCTCGCGCCCGAGGGCGCCATCGTGAAGGTCGCGGGGATGTCCGCAGACGAGCAGGTCTTCACCGGCCCCGCCCGTGTCTTCGAGAAGGAAGAAGAGGCCTTCGAGGCCGTGAAGTCCCGCACCTACAAGGAGGGCGAGGTCCTCGTCATCCGCAACGAGGGCCCCGCCGGCGGCCCCGGCATGCGCGAGATGCTGGCCACCACCGCCGCCCTCTCGGGCCAGGGGATGGGCAAGAAGGTGGCGCTGATCACCGACGGCCGCTTCTCGGGCGCGACCCGCGGCTTCTGCGTCGGTCACGTCGGTCCCGAGGCGGCCCACGGCGGCCCCATCGCCCTGATCCGCGACGGCGACATGATCACCATCGACGCGATCGAGGGCGTCCTGTCGGTCGACCTCACGCCGGACGAGCTGGAGGCCCGCAAGGCCGACTGGACCGGTCCGAAGGAGACGATCTACACCTCCGGCGCCCTGTGGAAGTACGCGCAGCTGGTCGGGTCCACCCGCCTCGGCGCGGTGACCCATCCCGGCGCCGAGGGCGAAAGCCACGTCTACATGGACCTCTAGACCATGCGCGCGATCCCGGTCGCCGCGCTGATCGCCGTAGCGGGGTGCGCCGGCGTCGGCGAGGTCGTGACCGGCTTCGGCGCCGCGCGGGACGGCACCGCGCGCGGCATCCGCACGCTGTCGCTGTTCGATGGCGCGGTGCGGGTGCGCGGGCCCGAGGGCTACTGCGTCGACCGGCAGGCCAGCCGGACCCGGACGGGCTTTGCCGTCCTTGCCGCCTGCGCCCGCGTGTCCGATGCCGAGATCCTGCCCTCGCTGGACGGGTTGTTGACCGTCCAGATCGGGGAGGAGGGCAGCGCGGTGGTGGCCGGCAACGAGGAGGCGCTGGCCCGGATGCTGACGGAGGAGGCGGGCCGCGGTCTGCTATCGGACGGAGGCGGGGCGGTCACGGTGCATCAGGCCGAGAGCCAGGAGGGGCTGGTGCTGGTGCGCTTCACCGACCCCGCGGCGCGGGCAATGGAGGGCATGGAGGCGCCGGCCTGGCGGGCATTCCTGGATCTAGGGGGGCGGAGTGCGGTGATTTCGCTGCGGGCCTTCGAGGCTGTGCCTTTGGGTGCCGGTGAGGGCGAGATACTGATCCGGGCTGCGGCGGCGGAACTGGCCGAGGTGAACGGATAGTCTTGCGACAAGGGGCGGCCCAGGTTTCCGATGAAAAGAAAACGGCCCCGAAGGGCCGTTGAAGGTGGAGCCATGCGGCCCACGGGGAATACGGGAAACGACTACCAGTCCGACGGCCCCTTCTCGGCGAAGGAATGGACCAGGAAGTCGATGAAGGCGCGGACCTTGGGCTGGGTGAACCGGCCCGGCGGATAGACGGCGTAGATACCCTGGGTCTCCTCCGGCAGGTCGGGGATCGCATCCTCGACCAGGCCCTTGGCCATCGCATCGGCGTAGAGGAAGGACGGCAGGTAGGCGATGCCGAGGCCGCTGATGCAGGCGTTCAGCAGGCTTTGCCCGTCGTTCACGGTCAGCCAGCCGGCGGTGCGGATCTGGCGCTTCTCGCCCGAGGGGGCGGTCACCTTCCACACGGCGCCGGTCGACTGGTTGGAATAATGCAGCAGCTTGTGCTCGTTCAGGTCGTCGATCCGCTGCGGCCGGCCGTACTGCTGGAAGTACCTCGGCGACGCGATCATCCGCTTGGTCGTGTCGGTCAACTTGCGGGCCCGCAGGGTGCTGTCCTCCAGCTCGCCGATGCGGATCGCCATGTCGAAGCCTTCCGAGATCAGCTCCACGTAGCGGTTGTTCAGGACCATGTTCACCGTGATGTCCGGGAACTCCTGAAGGAAGCCGCCGAGGATCGGGGAGAGGTGGTTGACGCCGAAATCGGTGGCGACGGAAATGCGCAGGAGGCCCGAGGGGGCGGACTGCATCGAGGTCACGAGGGCATCCGCCTCGCCCGCGTCGTTCAGGACCCGGCGGGCGCGGTCGTAGTAGGCAAGCCCGATCTCGGTCGGAGAGACGCGCCGGGTCGTCCGGTTCAGCAACCGCGCGCCGAGACGGGCCTCGAGCGACGAGACATGCTTGGACACGGCGGACTTGGAGATCCCCATTTTCTTGGCTGCATCGGTAAAACCGCCCTGATCCACCACGGTGGCGAAGGCTTCCATTTCGGTCAGGCGGTCCATGCCGGTCCCCTCGTGTCGTTCGTTGGCGGCATGGATGACCCTGAATCTGGGCCGAAACGCGGCGCCAGCCTGACAATTGCGGGGTTAAATACGGACTGTGAACCAGCCGGAAACGGGTAAAGACGGCCGGAGATGACGGAAATCCGCCCGCCGGAGCGTACCGGCGGGCGGCTGAAGGACGGTGTCACGCGGCCTTCTGATTGTGGCGGCCTTCCTCGACCTCTTCGACGATCTTGGCGACGAAGTCCTCCAGGTCGTCCGGGCTGCGGCTCGTGACGATGCCGTTGTCGGCGATGACGGATTCGTCCATCACCTTGGCCCCGGCATTGCCGATGTCGGCGCGGATCGACTTGTACGAGGTCATCTCGCGGCCGGCCACGATGCCGGCGTCGATCAGGACCCAGGGCGCGTGGCAGATCGCGGCGATCACCTTGCCTTCCTTGGCGAAGGCGCGGACGAGGGCGAGCACGCTCTCTTCCACGCGCAGCAGGTCGGGGTTGATCTGGCCGCCGGGGATGACGAGGGCGTCGTAGCGGGTCGGGTCCGCGTCCTCGATCTTGAGGTCGGCCTCGGCCTCGCGGCCCCAGTCGGAGCCTTCCCAGCCCTTGATGGCCTTGCCGTCGAGGGTGGCCACGTGAACCTCGGCGCCCTTGGCGCGCAGCTGGTCGCGGGGAAACTCGAGTTCGGACTGCTCGAACCCGTGGGTGGCGATGACGAGAATCTTGGAGTTTTCGATCTTGGGCATGTCGTCCTCCGAAAAGGGGTCAGTGTTGTGCGGGCCGTTCGGCCGCGTCTGGCCGGTCAACCCGCGAGCATCGCAGGTCGTTCCACGCCTTCCGCCTGCGTCATCGGCGTGGCCCCGCCGGATCCGCGCGGCGGCCCGAGCGCGGCGCCGCTGCCGCCGTTCTGACGGCGGAGTTCCGACGGTGCGGCGGCTGCGATCCGGCGAGATGGCGCCGCGAACCGGCGCGCGGCGCCGCCGCACATGGCAAGACGCGTCTTCTGCCCTAGGTCGGACGCCAAGCCCGACGACGGGCGTCACTCAGGAAAGAGGAAACTCTCAAATGACCAAGACCATCTTCTCCGCCACCGCCCTTGCCGCCCTGCTCGCCGGTCCCGTACTGGCCCAGGAAGAGACCCGGCTGATCGAAGACGCAGACCTCGACGGCAACTACACCCTCGAAGACCTGCAGGCCGCCTACCCCAGCGTCACGGCGGAGCTTTACGCCGAGATCGACACCAACGCCGACGGCGAGGTGGATCAGGACGAACTCGACGCCGCGATGGATACCGGCACCTTCGACAGGCTCGAGGACTGAGATCGGACGGGCGGGCGCGGTTCCTCCCTGCGCTGCCCGCCTGCTACCGGACGAAGCCCCCGGGGTGCCATGCGCCTCGGGGGTTTCGTTTGTCAGAGCGTCGCGGCCAGTCTCGTGCCCTGGTCGATGGCGCGCTTGGCGTCGAGTTCCGCCGCCACGTCGGCGCCGCCGATGACATGCACCTCCCGGCCCGCCGCCTGCAGCGCGTCGGCCAGCGACCGCTCGGAAACCTGCCCGGCGCAAAGCACGATCGTGTCGGCCTCGATCAGGGCCGGGTCGGTCGCGTCCTCGGCCGACACGTGCAGCCCGGCCGCGTCGATCCGGTCGTAGCGCACGCCGGTCACCTGGCGGACCTTCTTCATCTTGAGCGACGCCCGGTGGATCCAGCCCGTCGTCTTGCCGAGTCCCTTGCCCATCTTCTGCGCCTTGCGCTGGAGCATGGTCACCTGCCGGGCGGGGGCGTCCGGCTTCGGACCCTCGGGGGAAAGACCGCCGCGCTCCGTCTCCGGGTCGGTCACGCCCCATTCCGCCATCCACTCGGGCAGGTCGGTGGTGGGGCTGTCCTCGGTCACGAGGAACTCCGCCACGTCGAATCCGATGCCGCCCGCGCCGACGATGGCGACCCGGTCGCCCACCGCCGCGCCGTGGCGCAGGACGTCGACGTAGGAGACCACGTTCGGCCCGTCCTGGCCGGGGATCTGCGGGTCGCGGGGCAGGACGCCGGTGGCGACGACCACGGTCTCGAACCCCTCCAGCGCGTCGACCGTCGCCTCGGTGTTCAGGCGCAGGTCCACCCCCGCCACCTCCACCATCGTCGCGAACCAGTCGACGAAGCCGTGGAACTCCTCCTTGCCGGGAATGACCTTCGCCATGTTGAGCTGGCCGCCGACCCGGTCCGCCTTGTCGAAGAGGGTCACCGCATGGCCGCGCTGGGCGGCGGTGATCGCGGCCGAGAGGCCCGCGGGTCCGGCGCCGACCACGGCGATCCGGCGGGGGCTGTCGGTCGGCCGGACCTCCAGCTCGGTCTCGTGGCAGGCCCGCGGATTCACCAGGCAGGAGGTCAGCTTGCCCGAGAAGGTATGGTCGAGGCAGGCCTGGTTGCAGGCGATGCAGGGGGCGATCTGGGCCGCCTTGCCGGCCCGCGCCTTGGCGACGAACTGGCTGTCGGACAGGAAGGGCCGCGCCATCGACACCATGTCGGCGCAGCCGGTCGCCAGCACCTCCTCGGCCACATCCGGCGTGTTGATCCGGTTCGAGGTGATCAGCGGGATTCCGACCTTGCCCATCAGCTTGCGCGTGACCCAGGCAAAGGCGGCGCGGGGGACCGAGGTGGCGATGGTCGGCACCCGCGCCTCGTGCCAGCCGATCCCGGTGTTGAGGATCGAGGCCCCCGCCGCCTCGATCTTGCCCGCCAGCAGGGCGACCTCGTCGAAGGTCTGACCGTTCGGGACCAGGTCGATCATCGACAGCCGGTAGATGATGATGAAGTCCTCGCCCACGGCCTCGCGCACCCGGCGGACCACCTCGACCGGAAGACGCTGGCGGTTCTCGAGGCTGCCGCCCCAGCGGTCGGTCCGCCTGTTGGTGTGCTCGACGAGGAACTGGTTCAGGAAATACCCCTCGGACCCCATGATCTCGACCCCGTCGTAGCCGGCCTCGCGGGCGCGGGCGGCGGCGGTGACGATGTCGGCGATCTGTGTCTCGATGCCCTCCTCGTCCAGCTCCTTCGGCGGGAACGGCGAGATGGGCGACTTGATCGGCGAGGGGGCCACGCAGTCCTGGCTGTAGGCGTAGCGGCCGGCGTGCAGGATCTGCATCGCGATCCGGCCGCCATTGTCGTGGACCCGGTCGGTGACGACCCGGTGGTTGGCGATGTCCTGCGCGGTGTAGAGGCCCGCCGCGCCGGGAAACACGCCGCCTTCGCGGTTCGGGGCCATGCCGCCGGTGACGATCAGCCCCACGCCCCCCGCCGCGCGCTCGGCATAGAAGGTGGCGACGCGGGTCCAGTCCTTGGTCTCTTCGAGGCCGGTGTGCATCGACCCCATCAGCACGCGGTTCGGCAGGGTGACGTGGCCGAGGTCGAGCGGCGCGAAGAGGTGCGGGTAATCGGTCATGTCGGGGCTCCCTTTGAGGGGCGAGGTAACCGGCAACTGACGCGCGCGTCACCCGGAACGCGGCGTCAGGACCATGTCCGGGGCCGCGAGTCCGGGGCCCGGGGCGGGCTACGTCGTCTCCACGCAGTGCCGCCGGAAGGCCTTCTTCAGCATGTCCAGCTCGGCCCGCAAAAGCGCCATCTCGGCGCGGATGTCCTCGACCAGCGTGTCGCCGGCCAGGATCGTCTCGGTCGCCAGCACGGCGTCCGCCTCGCAATCGCGGATCAGGACGACATGGGCGCCGTCCGACATCACCCGGGCCGGCATCGGCAGCCGCAGGACGAACTGGCCCGGCCTGTCGCCCGGCCGGACCTCGAGACCCTCCAGCGGCATGTCGTTGTACCGGGCCTCCAGCCTCGGCGGCGCATCGAATTCGCGGCTGAGGGTCAGGATGCCTTCCCACAGGCCGTCGGTCAGCCGGGTCTTGGTCAGGGTGCAGTCGGTCCGGGACATCGGGGGCAAACCTTTCGTCAGATTTCGGCGCGGGGGAACCGGCAGAAGGTCAGGTCGCGGATCGTGACCTGGTTCATCTCGGGCCCCTCGAAGATCAGGTCGAGCCAGATCTGTTCGGCCCGCTTCTCGTTCAGCCTGGTGTAGGCGAGGTCGAACTCGACATAGACCTCGGCCTGTCCGAGCGGCACCTCGCGGACGATCTGCTCGGTGTTCGGGCCGTGCTTGACGTTCAGCCGGGCGAAGATCTCGATCGGCTTTTCCACCTCGATGATCGCGTCCAGCCGGACCAGGTGCCGCTTCCGAAGGCCCCCGGCCGCCTCGGGCGGCAGGTCGATGACGATGGAGAGGAAGGAGCCGTCGAACCGAAAGACATCCATCCGGAAACCGAACGGGGCGAGATCCGCCTCCCGCGTGTTGCGCAGCTGGCGAACCGTCAACTCGCTGATGCGGCAGTCGTGGAAGACCGTCAGCTCCGCCCCGAACATCTGCTTGCTCTCGACGCTCGCCATGCCCTGCTCGGGCAACGGACCGCGCCAGATCTCGGGCCGCCAGGACCAGTCGGTGCCCTGCGGCTTGACGAAGGCCGTCGACCCGATGCGGGGCAGGGCGAGGCGGCTGTCGGCGACGAAGATCAGCTCGTTCAGCTTCTGGCGCAGGGCGCGGGCGCGCAGCCGGCGGATGCGCAGGAGGCCGAGGGAGGTCGTCTCGGCCTGCCGGGCCGCACGGGACCAGCGGCGCATGGCAAGGCGATGCGCGAAGGCGTCGATGGCCCGGCCGATCCGCGTCCTCATGCCTGTCTCATGCCCGTTGCCCCGACCGCGGGTCCCCACCCGCGTCCCTCACCCTACCTGCCAAATTGTTCACATAAAGGAAACAGGTGTCCGGTGTCGGGCGGTCGTGGCCTGTCCGCATCATGGCCGCGTCAGAAGCAGGGGCTTCAGCCTGTCGAAGATCGCGTCGGGGTGGCTTGCAAGCAGGGCGTGCCCGGCCTCCGGGATGCTGTCCTGCCGGGCCGCGCGGATCCACTGGGTCAGCCGGCCCATCGCGGCCAAGGGCACCGTGTCGTCCGCCTCTCCCCAGAGCGCGATGACCGGCAGGCCGGTGGCGGCGACAGCGCGGTAGGTGTCCTCGCTGCCGGGCGCGATGGTGGCGCGGCGGCTCGACAGGACGGCCTCGGCATAGCCGCGCCGGCCGATCTGGCGGTCGAGCGCGGCGGCGATCGGCCCGGCCTCCCCGCCGAGGGCGCGGATGCGGTCGGCGCCCTCGGCCTGGCGCTGGTCGCTCATCACGACCTGCAGGCCGTCGCCGAGAAGCGGCGTCTTGCGGCAGAACCGGTCGAAGGCGCTTTCCTCGACCACGATCCCCGAGGCGGCGACGAGGACGAGGCGCTGCACCCTCTCGGGCGCGGCGGCGGCGAAACCGGCGGCGATCTGCGCGCCCATCGAGTAGCCCATCAGGGTCAGCTCGTCGCGCAGGCCGAGATGGTTCACGAGGTCGGTGAGCTGGCGGACGTGGAAGGCAAGGTCCTGGGTCCGCCCCCTGCCGTTCGACGACCCCCCGCGGCCGTAGAGATCGTAGACAAGGACCCGGTACCCGAGGGTGATGAGGCGCTGCGCCAGCGGCTCCCAGACCTCGGAGGGGGTGGTCAGCCCGTGGACGGCCACGATCACCGGCCCGCGGACCCCGCCGATCCAGCGGTAGCGGGTCTTGCCCTGGGGCAGTTCGGCGATCTTGCCAGGCCAGCTGCCCTGGGGCATCGCGGTCGCGGCCTGCCGGTGGGCGTTTACCCAGACCGGCACCGCGGCAAGCGCGATCGCGACGAGCGCGAGGGCAATCCAGACCATTGACATCACCTTCTCGGACCTCGGGCCCCCACCCGTCAGCGGGTGTGCCTATGCCACGGATCCGCCGGCCGCGTCCAGAATGTAGCGCGCGGTCATCAGGTCCAGGTGCGCGCCGCCGCCGTTCTTGAACAGCGTGATCTCGTCGTCCGACGTCCGCTTGAAGGCGCCCGGTTCATAGTAGTCGGCCAGCACGTCCCCGGGGGTCAGCACGCCGCGGGTCAGCGGGTCCTTCAGCTCTCCGATATGGCCCATCGTCGTCTCGCGGCTGTCGACGAAGATGCGCGACCGGGTCAGGGCGCGGTCGTCGGCCTCGCGCATGTCGGCCCTGTAGGCGCCGATCAGGTCGACATGGGTGCCGGGGGACAGCCACTCGCCGTGCAGCACCGGCTCGGAGGACATGGTCGCGCAGGCGACGATGTCCGCCGCGCCCACGGCCTCGGCAAGGTCGCCCGCTAGGGTGACCTCCGGGTTGTCTATGCAGAAGGCCTCGGCCCGCTCGGGCGTCCGGTTCCAGACCCGGAACCGGGCGTTCGGAAAGGCGGCGCCGTAGGCATCCACCAGCGAGGCGCCGACGGTGCCGGCGCCGACGATCAGGATCTCCTCGCTGTCCGGCCGGGCGAGCCTGCGCGCCGCCAGCAGGCTGTCCCCGGCGGTCTTCCACTTGGTGACGAGGTGGAAGTCGAGGATCGCCTCCAGCTGCCCGGTGTCGTCCGAGAACAGGCAGACCGCGCCGTTCACCATCGGGTCCTGGCCCGGAAAGACCGTGGCCGCCTTCACCGCCACGCCCATCCCTTCGATCCAGGCCGACCGGTTGAGCAGGGTGTGCGGATCGCGCTTGAGGAAGACGTCCTCCACCAGCGCCTTCGGCCGCTCGTGCCCGGCGGCTATGGCGTCGGTGAGGGAGATCCAGTCGAGCGCCGCCTCGGCCTCGGGTCCGATCATCCGTGTCATCTGGCGTCTCCTTCCTCCAGCAGTCCCTCGGCGACGAGCCGCGCGGCGAACCCCTCGGGCCCCTCGAAGAGGTGCGTCTGCCAGCCGCGTGCGGCGGCGGCGGCGATGTTGTCGGCCCGGTCGTCGGTGAAGAGCAACTGCTCGGGCGGCGTGCCGCTGTCCTCCTCGACCATGCGGAAGATCTCGGGGTCCGGCTTGATCACGCCCATGTGGCCCGAGATGTAGGGCCGGTCGAATTCCTCGAGGAACGGGTAGTTCTCGCGCCCGATGGCGAAGGTCTCGATCCCGAAGTTCGACAGGGCATAGACCGGCACGCCGCTGCGGCGCAGGGCGCGGAGCAGCCGGACCGAATGGTCGATGGCGGGCGCGGCCAGCTCGATCCAGTTGTCGTGCCAGGCCATGATCTCGTCCCGCCAGTCGGGGTTTTCCCCGGCGAAGGTGGTGACCACCTCGGTGAAGTTCTCGCCCCGGTCCACCCTGTCGTTCATCCCGTGCAGGTCCAGCGCGGCGAACATGGCGCGGCGCCGGTCCGCGCCGATGGTCCGGTCGTAGTACCGCTCGGGCTGCCATTCGATCAGCACGTTGCCGATGTCGAAGACGACGGTGGTGGGGCGCATCGGGGGGCCTTTCGGGTGGTTCGGAGGGAGGCTGCATCGC
>JAMWZF010000003.1:16115-31995 GCA_024304875.1 Paracoccaceae bacterium | reverse complement strand
TCCTGGCCTTGCTGCCGGCATGGTCAGTCCTGCGGCAGCCGGTTCTGAAAGGGTTGCGCGGGTAGGGCGGGCCAGACCCGCCCTACGTCCGCAGCAGCGTGTCGCCGGGCTGCAGCTTCGGCGTCAGTTCGATGTGCACCGGCGCGGGATCCGCCCCCTCCACTTTGCGGTCGAGGATGATCTGCGCCGCCTTTTCGCCGATCTCGCGGCGGCAGGCGTCCATCGTGGCAAGGCGCCGGGGCAGGCCGCCCAGCAATTCCACCCCGTTGAATCCGGCAAGACCGATCTGGCCGGGAATGTCGTACCCCTTGTCGAGCAGGTACATCAGGCCGCCGGCGCCGATCATGTCGTTGGAATAGTACAGGAAATCGAGGTCCGGGCTGCGCGACAGGATCGCCTCGGTCATCTCGCGGCCCTTCATCAGGGCCGAACCGCCGGCGTAGAATTCGCGGTCCGCGATCTCGATTCCCGCCTTGCCGAGGGTCCGGGTGAACCCCTCGAAGCGTTTCCGGGCGCGGTGGTCCTGCGGCATCTTGGTGCCGAGGAAGCCGATCTTGCGGTAGCCTGCCTCGAGGATCGCCTCGGCCGTCATCCGGCCTGCGCGGCGGTGCGAGATGCCGACGCAGCTGTCGATCGCCTCGCCGTCGGTGTCCATGATCTCGACCACCGGAATACCCGCGGCGGCCAGCATGGAATGCGAGGCCTCGGAGCGCTCCAGCCCGGCGATGATGACCCCGGAGGGCCGCCAGGACAGCATCTCGAGCAGGACCTTCTCTTCCTTCTCGGGCTGGTAGTCGGTGATCCCGATGACGGGCTGCAGGTCCGAGCCGTCGAGGGTGGCCGAGATGCCGCTCAGGACCTCGGGAAAGACCATGTTGCCGAGCGAGGGAATGATGACCGAAACGAGGTTGACGTGGCTCGACGCCAGCGCCCCGGCGATCCGGTTCGGAACGTAACCGAGCGCTCGGGCAGCCTCCTGCACCTTCTTCCGGGTCGCTTCGCTGACATCTCCCTTGCCACGCAGAACCCGGCTGACGGTCATCTCGCTGACCCCCGAGGCCTCCGAGACATCGCGGAGTGTGAGCGGGCGTTTGGGGGGTGTTGACACTGTGGGGAGCCTCATCGGGATGCTGTGCAAGGATGTTACAGCCATGCGCGCGGACATGAAATGGTCTGGTTGACCGACGGCGGCGGCGCGGGCAAAGACAGACCCGTGGTCCCGTGGCTCAACTGGATAGAGCAGCCCCCTCCTAAGGGGCAGGTTGCAGGTTCGAATCCTGCCGGGATCACCACCTTCCGCACTTTTTTGTCATCCCGTTGAACGCCCCCGCGTCAATGGAGTTAACCATCGCAAGGGAAACCTAGCGACTTTCTAATGCATTTTATGTAACGGCCACGACGGGACGGGCCGGAACGGAAAGGACGACGACGTGGCCAAGAAAGACAGGGCAGCGCTGGACGAGATGATCGACTTCGCCATGGGCGAACTGACGTCGGGCGACCCTGGGCGAAAACGGGCCATGGTGCGTCGGATGGCTGAGCGATGGCCGGAAGAGCCCGCCCTGGCACTGGCTTACGCGGTGACGGCGGCGACAGAAACCATCGAAGACCGGAGTGGTGCGCGGGCCAAGGACGACCCGGTGATTCCCCTCGGATACCGCCTTTCGGCGCTGGTCTCGGCCGATGTGCATGCGGTGCAGTCGATGGGGCAGACCCCGTCGGCTGCCAAGGACCTGTTGCATTTCTGGCGGCGAGTCGATCCGCTGTTCCTGCGGTTGAGCTGAGGCGATGGGTCGGGCCGGTGGACGGACCGCACATCACACCATCCGGATCACGTCCTTGTCGATGGCCAGCATGTAGCCGCGCCGCGCGATGTTGCGGACCAGAAGCTCGCTGACCATCTGGTTGCCGAGCGTGTCGCGCAGGCGCTTGATCCGGGTCGCCCCCGCCGCCTCTTCGCAATCGGAGGCATCCCGGCCCGAGATCACCGCCTCGATCTCGGCCCCCGAAAGCACTTCGTCGTCCATCCGGGCCTCGGCGAGTACGCTCAGGGTCTCGATCGCGGCGCCGGTCAGCTTGAACTCGAAATTGTTGAGATAGACGAGGTTCTGGTCCCGGCTGATGATCAGCGAATTCACCTCGATCCCCTGCCGTTCGATCTGGCCCATCCGGCGGTTCAGCGCGATCAGCATCACGAGGAAGGCGGCCGCCGCGATCAGCATGGCAGAGGCGAAGACCAGCAGCACGAAGACGATGAACCTGTAGCTGTCCAGCGTCTCGGAAAACACCGTGTTCGACTGCGCCAGGATCTCGAGCAGCTTGACCTCGGACTGGCCGGTCAGGTCGTCGTTCTCGACGAAGATCCGCTCCACCCGCTCGTTGAAGACGTTGGCATCGGGCAGGTTGGCGAACAACAGGACGGCGGCCCCGACCAGGAACAGGCCGATGGCAGCGAGACCGCCGATGACCGTGCGATTGCCCGCGGCGCGGACCTCTGCGGCGCGATACTCAGAAGCGGAGGTAGAACTCTCCTGCACTCTCTTCCCTTTCACTCAGCCCCGAGTCGTCGAAGACCGACACGATGTTGAGAAGCTCCCACCCGGCACTGTCGAGCCGGGGGCGCAATTCCTCGGCGGCGGGGCCCGGGGCACAATCGCCCCGGATCTCGGCGACACCGTAGTGCAGGCGAAGGGGATCGTCACGCTTGGCCTTGTAGTCCGCGAAACAGGCCGCGCTGGCACCCGATGCGGCGGCGACAAGGACAAGAGAGAGCGACAGGGTCCGGATCATGATGATCTGACGGTGGGGTCTGCCGGGCCGATATTCAATATCTGACCGGTCCACCCTGGGCCGCTATGGCATATCCGGCGGCCGATATTGTCTGTGGAGCCACAGTGTTCCGATCCTGTGCAGGCAAGCCGCGTCAGTTCCGACGTGCCAGTCCGACAGACCCGAAAGGAATTGCACGATGAAATCCCTGATGGCCACGGCCCTTGCCGCCGCCCTTGCCCTCACCGGCAGCGTCATTCCGGTGCAGGCGGACACTCGCGAGGAAGACATTGCCAAGCTGCTCTTCGGCCTCGCCGCCGCAGGGCTCATCGCCCATGCGATCAACGAACGGAACGACCGGGACAAGGACCGCGCCCCGGCCCGGACCGACCGGCCGGGCGCGGGTCAGGGCACCACTGAAGGTTGGAGCCACGGCGGCAACCGGGGCGGTATCCGCATTCCTTCCCACCTGCGCGTTCTTCCCGCCACCTGCTTTACCCGCGTCGATACTCGGAAAGGCCCCGTCCGCATGTTCGGACAACGCTGCCTCCAGTATTCCTACCGCTTTGCCGACCGCCTGCCCGCCCGGTGCGAGATCACCGTGCGCGGCCAGCAGCACCCACGCCGGGGTTACGACCCCCGCTGCCTGCGCGAATACGGCTTCACGATGGCCCGCCGTTAACTCGATCGGCGGAGTCGAGCAGTCCCCGGCCGTGCTTCCCCAAGTGGTCGGGGCCCCGCGGGGCGGGAGGGCGGACATGGCCTCTCGCCCCGCACCTTTTGAGGAGCGCGGTCTTGCCTTGACCGGGGGCTTGTGGTGGATCATCGGGACATGCCCGCGCCTGACTATTCCTTCGAAACCACCGCTGCCGCGGCCGGCGCCCGGATCATCGCCGGGGTCGACGAGGTGGGCCGCGGACCGATGGCCGGGCCGGTGACGGCGGCGGCCGTGGTCCTCGACCCGGCCCGCATCCCCGAGGGGCTTGGCGACAGCAAGGTCCTGACCGCCGAGCGGCGCGCCGCCCTCGACATCGTCATCCGCGCCCAGGCTGTCGTCTCCATCGGGCATGCCTCGGTCGAGGAGATCGACGAGATCAACATCCTGCGCGCCTCGCACCTCGCCATGGTCCGCGCGGTCGAGGGGCTTCCCCATCCGCCCTGTCACCTGCTGATCGACGGCAACATGATCCCGGCTCCCTTCGCCGGGCGGGCGACCGCCGTCGTGAAGGGCGACGCCCGCTGCGCGAGCATCGCCGCGGCCTCGATTGTGGCAAAAATCTGTCGCGACGCGCTGATGGTGGAACTGGCGCAACAGTACCCCGGCTACGGATGGGAATCGAATTCGGGATATGTGACCCGGATGCACAAAACCGCGCTCGAAAATCTGGGTGCCACCCCACACCATAGACGGTCCTTCGCCCCGGTCCGCAATATCTTGTATCAAGCCAATTCCGTAACCTCCTGATTCATTAAAACTTTTGACAGCGAGTCGGCCCTGACTCATCTTCTCTGCAACCAACGAGCGCAAAAAAGCGCCGGGGACAGAGGCAGAAAAGATGACTAAGACCAAGGCCAAGGCCGCGCCTGCGCTGCCGCTGGACACCATCCTTGCCGGCGATTGCATCGAGGGAATGAAATCCCTCCCCGATGCCTCGGTCGACCTGATCTTTGCCGACCCGCCCTACAACCTGCAATTGAAGGGCGACCTGCACCGCCCCGACAATTCCCATGTCGACGCCGTCGATGATGACTGGGACCGCTTCGACAGCTTCGCCACCTACGACGCCTTCACCCGCGCCTGGCTCACCGAGGCCCGCCGCCTGCTGAAGCCCGACGGCGCGATCTGGGTGATCGGCTCCTACCACAACGTCTTCCGCCTCGGCGCGGCGCTTCAGGACCTCGACTTCTGGATCCTGAACGACGTGGTCTGGCGCAAGTCGAACCCGATGCCGAACTTCCGCGGCAAGCGGTTCACCAATGCGCACGAGACCCTGATCTGGGCCTCCCGCTCTGAAGCCGCCCGCCCGACCTTCAACTACGAGGCGCTCAAGCAGCTGAACGAGGGCGTCCAGATGCGCTCGGACTGGGTGCTGCCGATCTGCACCGGGCACGAGAGGCTGAAGGACGAGGCCGGTGACAAGGCCCATCCGACGCAGAAGCCCGAGGCGCTGCTGCACCGCGTGATCCTTGGCACGACGAACCCTGGCGACGTGGTCCTCGACCCCTTCTTCGGCACCGGCACCACAGGCGCCGTGGCCAAGATGCTGGGCCGCTCCTGGATCGGGATCGAGCGGGAGGAAGCCTATCGCCGCCACGCCGAGAAGCGCCTCTCGCGCGTCCGCAAGTACGACCGCGACGCGTTGCAGGTCACCGGATCCAAGCGGGCCGAACCCCGTGTGCCCTTCGGCCAGCTGGTCGAGCGGGGGATGCTCCGCCCGGGCGAGATGCTGATGAACGGCCGCGGCCAGATGGCCAAGGTCCGCGCCGACGGCACGCTGGTCGGCGACGACGTGCGCGGCTCGATCCACCAGGTCGGCGCCCATCTCGAAGGCGCGCCATCGTGCAACGGCTGGACCTACTGGCACTTCAAGCGCGACGGCCAGGTCATCCCGATCGACATCCTGCGCCAGCAGATCCGTGCCGAGATGCAGGACGGCTAGGGCACGCTTTCCGACAGTTTACCGCCGGTGCCTGCGGCCAGATCACTGCGCCGCGGCACTAACTCCACCCCCGCCCCACCGGCGGGGGGTTTTTCTGTTTCGGGGATTGAATGACAGCAAGGGCCGGGTAGTGAGCCGGCACCAGGTGTGGCTTACCGTGGCAGCGGGTTGGTCGCCTGTTTGTACGGCGTCCAGTCGGTTATCTCGGGATAGTACTTCCGCCGCCACTCGCGCACACGCGGGTTCATCCGCCGGCGCCAGAGCGGCGGGATCATCGCCACGATCCCCATCGCCGGATAGCCCATGGGCAGTTGAGGCGCCTCGTCCTCCGTGTAGGTCTGGAGCAGGGGAAAACGTCGGTCGGGCCTGTAGTGATGGTCGGAATGGCGCTGGAGGTTGATCAGGAACCAGTTCGACGCCCGCTGGGCCGCGTTCCATGAATGGTGCGGCTTGACGTGTTCGTACTTGCCGTCGCCAAGGTGTTTGCGTGTCAGGCCGTAGTGTTCGATGTAATTGACCAGCTCGAGGTGCCAGATCGCCACGAAGGCCTGGGTGACGAACAGAAACAGACCCCACCAGCCGCCGATCAGCAGGGCCAGCAGCACAAACCCCAGTTGCAGTGCCGCGTATCGCCAGAACGGGTTCGATAGGTCAAAGACTGGCTTGCCCTTGCGGGCCAGCATTGCCGATTCGGCTCTCCACGCCGACAGGAAGCATGTGCGCAGGACCCGTGGGAAGAACCGGTAGAACCCCTCGTTGTAGCGGGCCGTCGCCGGGTCGCGCGGCGTGCCGACATAGCGGTGGTGCACGAGAAGATGCTCGGACCGGAAGTGCGAGTACAGGACCATCGCCAGCAGGATGTCCCCCAGAAGCCGTTCGGATTTCGGACGCTGATGGAGCAGCTCGTGGGAATAGACGATGCCGACGGCGCCGGTGACGATTCCGAGGGTGACGAAGAGGGTCCACTCTTCCCAGAGTGCGAGGTGCGACGTGCGGGTGACATAGGCGATCAGGCCGAAGATCATCGCAGCCTGGACCGGCGCCCAGAGCAAGGTGATCAGGCGATACCAGAACAGCCCCTCTTCCGGTGTCTCGAGGTCGGCGTTGGCGGTGTTCAGGCCCGCGAAGACGTCGAGCAGGGCGAAGAGGTTCCAGGTCACCACCGGCAGCAGCACCAGGGTCCAGCCGCCGTAGGCCGCCGCGATTGCGGCCACGGGGACAACCGTCAATGACATCCAGAACGGCAGCGCGGCGGTCAGCCGAGCAACTTTGGATGGAGGGATGACATGCGTCGTGGACATCGGCCTGCTTCCTTTTTTGAACTCAAGTCTAATCGCCGGTCGTGGTTCGCGCAACAAAAGGCGACGCTGCGGAAGCCAGGGCCCAGACCTTGCGCATCAGGGTGGGCAGGGCCTTCGGGTCGAGGTCCGAGAAGCTGCCGCGGTCCGGGTCGGCCCCGGATGCAGCCGCCAGAACGGTGAGCCGCAGGTGGAAGTGGGTGAAGGTGTGCCGGGCTTCGCCGATGTCCTGCCAGTCCGCCGCGGCAGGCGGCGCGGGAGCGGGGACCTCTTCGGTCCAGTCGGTGGTCGGAAAGGCCAGCATCCCGCCAAGCAGCCCAGTATCCGGCCGGGTTTCGGTCAGCACCGCGCCGTCCGGGCGGAAGAGGACATAGACCGTGCCTTGGCGGATCGGCTTGGCCTTCTTCGGTGTCTTCTTGGGCAATTGCGTCGCCGTTCCGGCGGCCCGCGCCGCGCAGGGCTCGCGCCAGGGGCAGATGCCGCAGGCCGGGCTTCGCGGGGTGCAGATAGTCGCGCCGAGGTCCATCACCGCCTGGGCATGGTCGCCGGGCCGGTCCCCGGGGGTCAGCGACGCTGCCTTCTCGGTCAGTATGGGCTTGGCGGCGGGCAGCGGGGTGTGGATGTCGAAGAGGCGGGCCATGACCCGCTCCACGTTGCCGTCCACCACCACGGCGGGTTCGTCGTAGGCGATCGCGGCGATGGCGCTGGCGGTATAGGGACCAACGCCGGGGAGGGTCAGAAGCCCGTCCCGCGTGCCCGGGAAGACGCCGCCATGCGACTCCATCACCACCCGCGCGCATTTCAGCAGGTTGCGGGCGCGGGCGTAGTAGCCGAGGCCGGCCCATTCGGCCATGACCTCGGCAACCTCGGCGGCGGCGAGCGCGGTCACGGTGGGCCAGCGGGAGGTGAAGCGGTGGAAGTAGTCCCTTACCACGACCACGGTCGTCTGCTGGAGCATCACCTCGGACAGCCAGACGCGGTAGGGGTCGGGGCGGACCCCGGCCCTCCGGTCCTGGGGCGACACCCGCCACGGCATCACGCGGGCGTGCCGGTCGTACCAGTCCAGCAGGATGTCCGAGAGGCCGTCACGCATTCTTTATGCTCCATTACAGCTTGCGGGTTGGTGACAGGCGGGTGAATGGCATAGATAACTCCTCAACATGAAGACGCCACGCAAACACGGCACCACCCGGGGCTTCGCCCGCGCCGAGAGCCTTCTCAAGGGGCGGATCCGCGCGGCGACGGAGGCGAAGGGCTTCTCCGAAAGCAGACTTCTGACCCATTGGGCCGAGATCGCGGGGGCCGAGGCGGCGTCCATCTCGCGGCCCGTTGAGGTCAGCTACGGACGCGGGGGCCTTGGGGCCACGCTGACGCTGCTGACCACGGGCGCCCAGGCGCCGATGCTCGAGATGCAGTTGCCCCGGCTTCTGGAAAAGGTGAACGCCTGCTACGGCTACCGGGCCATCGCCCGCATCCGCATCACCCAGACCGCGCCCACCGGCTTTGCCGAAGGGCAGGCGCAGTTCGGCCCCGCGCCGAAGACAGAGAAACCCCGCCCCGATCCGGCCGTCCTTCGCGCGGCGGAAGAGGCGGCGGGTTCGGTCACAGATACCGGCCTTCGGGCGGCGCTGAGCGCCCTCGGGGCCAACGTCCTATCGAGACAGAAAGGCTAGAGAGACATGATCAACAGACGCGCACTGATCGCCACCGGGGCCGCCGCAGTCGTCGGCGGCGGAGCCTGGATGCTGACCCGCCCGCAGCCCGGCAGCACCCTTATCCCCGGCGCCGCCATGGCCCAGGAGTCGGACGCCCCGGTCGAACTGGTCGAGATCGAGGACATGGTCCTCGGCGATCCCGAAGCCGCGGTCGAGTTGATCGAATACGCCTCCTTCACCTGCCCGCACTGCGCAAATTTCCACGCCGACCAGTACCCGCAGCTGAAGGCGGACTACATCGACACCGGGCGGATCCGGTTCGTCTACCGCGAGGTCTACTTCGACCGTCCGGGCCTCTGGGCGTCGATGGTCGCCCGCTGCGGCGGGCCGGAGCGGTTCTTCGGCATCACCCAGATGATGTACGAAAAGCAGCGCGAATGGGCGACCCTGCAGGACGCCAACCAGATGGTCGAGGCGCTTATGCGCATCGGCCGGACCGCGGGCGTGGAGCAGGAGGCGCTGGACGCCTGCATGCAGGATGCCGCGATGGCCCAGTCCCTCGTGACCTGGTACGAGGACAACCGCGAGACCCACGACATCAACTCTACACCCTCGCTGGTGCTCGACGGAACGACCTACCAGAACATGCCCTATGGCGAACTGGCGGCGATGATCGACGAGAAGCTGGCCGCGACCGAAGGCTGACGCCCCTTTCGTCCGGCACGTCGATCCCGGCCCCACCGCCCGGTGGCGGCCGGGATCTTGCGTTTCGGGCCAGAGGAACGGGCCGGGCGCCGCTCAAAGTCCCAGCCGGGCCAGCGCGGTGTCGAGCGGGGTTTCGTCCGCAATCCGCAACCGGACCGGCAGGGTCAGGACCTTGGCCCGGAAGTCGGCGGGCAGGCGGACCGCATCCTTTTCGGTGGTCACGAGCTGCGCGCCCCTCATCCGCGCCTCGGCCTCCAGCCGCTCGATCAGTCGCCGGGTCAGGGGCTGATGGTCGTCCAGAGCTTCGCCCCGGATGATGGTCGCGCCGAGGCTCCGCAAGGTGGCGAACATCTTCTCGGGATGACCGATGCCGGCAAAGGCCAGGACCGGCATCCCCTGCCAGGGCATCCCGGTCGGCAAGGGGGCGAGTTCACCAGTCATGTGCGGCAGGGTGATCCGTGTCTCCCAGGTCCGGCGGAACCGCAGCTGGTCCCCGTCCGCTCCAATGGACAGAAGCAACTGCGCGCGTGCGAGCCCCTTTCCCACCGGCTCGCGCAATGGTCCGGCAGGCAGACAGAGTCCGTTGCCGAAACCTTTGGCGGCATCGACCGTGATCAGCGTGAGGTCCTTGGCAACGGCGGGGTTCTGGTGACCGTCGTCCATCACGACGACCCGTGCACCCGCAGCCTCCGCCGCGCGAACCCCCGCGGCCCGGTCCCGCGCAATCCATGCCGGGCCGAAGGCGGCAAGCAGAAGCGGCTCGTCCCCCACCTCCTCTGCATCGTGCTTGTCCGGGTCGACCCGCACGGGCCCCTCCAGGGACCCGCCGTGGCCCCTGCTGACCACATGCACGCCGTCACCCAACTTCTGGATCAGGTGGATGACGGTAGGCGTCTTGCCGGTGCCGCCGGCGTTGATGTTCCCGACGCAAAGGACAGGCACACCTGACCGGTGGGGAGTGCCCGCCCTCAGGCGGCGCGCGGTGCCAGCGGCATAAAGCGCCGCAAGAGGCGAGAGCGCCCGCGCCGCGAGCCCGGGTCGCTCGGGGGTGTTGAACCAGAAGCCCGGCGGACGCATCAGGACAGAACCCCGTCCATCACCTCGGCGATGATCCCGGTCAGGCGATTGCTGACCGCCGCGTTCGACGCAACCACGGTCCACCCGGCATGGGCCATCGCGGCTGCGATATCGGGGGCCATGAGCGTCTCGATGGCGCGACCCAGCTGTTCGGCATTGCCGACCGGGCGCGCGGCACCTGCGCGGGCCAGCCGCTTGACCTGTGCTTCGTGGCGGCCGAGCCAAGGGCCGTGCACGATGGCCGATCCGAGGGCAGCGGGCAGGTAGGGATGCAGACAGCCCATCCCCGAGATCGTCCCGCCGAGATAGGTTACCGGTGCCAGCCGCAGCCAAAGTCCAAGTTCGGCACTTCGGTCGGCCACCAGAATCTCGGTATTCTCATCCGGCGATTCGCCCGCCGATCGCAGAGCCACCCGCAGCCCCTCGACCGCCAGCCGCTCGCGGATGTTCTCACCGTCCCGCAGGTTCGAGGGTGCCAGGATCAGCATCATCCGATGCGCCCGGCGCTGGGCGAAGCGAAACGCGGTCAGCAGGGTGGCGGTCTCTTCCAGCGGCACTTCGGCCGCGAACCACAAGGGGCGCGATCCGATCAGGGCGGCGAGACGCGACCGCTCGGACTGGTCGCAGGGCGGCGGGTCCGGGTCTTCATCCAGCTTGCCGACCACCTCGGTCTGACCGATGTCGATCCCCATCCGCTCAAGTCGGCGGGCAGTTTCCTCGTCGTCGGTCAGGACGTGACGGAAGGGGCCGATGAGGGCGCGGGACATGCCGGGCACCCATGTCCCGGTGACCGACCCCAGAGCATCGGCGCGGGCGTCCACCAGCACCCGGGGGACGCCCGCCGCGTCCGCCTCCGACAACAGGATGGGACGAAACGGCCCGCCGACCCAGATCAGCAGGTCGGGCGACCAGTGCTTCAGGAAACTGCTCGCGCTGCCCCGGTTCTCGGCGGGCGCGGGGTGAAGGACGAAGTCGGCGATTTCCTCGCTGCTCTGTATGCCGGGCGAAATCTTGTCGAAGGTGACCAGGGCATTCAGCCGGCCAAGGTCCTCGCGGGCACGCGACAGGAGGCTGAGAACAGCGCCGGGCCCTTCGTAGAGGGGCATGTGCAGCCAGATCAGCGTGCCTGTCGGCCGCGGGATCGGGCGGGCCGACAACGCGCCCGTCTGGACCCGTTGTCCGCGCGTCAAGGCAAGGAAGGCCCGAAGCGGCAGGGCCGTAGGCCGCGGCTCCTTGGCCGGCCGGGGAGGCTGTCCGTCGTCGCTCAGTTGCCGCTCTCGTCCGTCGCGGAACCATCGACCTCTTCGTCCCGCAGCCGGTGAATATGGGCAATGAAATATCGCATGTGGGCGTTGTCCACGGTGCGTTGCGCCTCGGCTTTCCAGGCGTCGTGGGCGCTGGCGTAATCAGGGAACATGCCGACGATATGGATGTCGTCCACGTTGCGGAACTCGGTGCGCTGGGGGTCGACCAGCTCGCCGCCGAAAACGAGGTGCAGACGTTGTGCCATGGGGCCTCCTGTTGCTCCCCTCCGGTTGTGCGACGGGGGCGGGGCGGGGTCAAGTCGGTGGGCTTTTTGTCCGGTGTGGATGAATGGATGCGCTGCCGAACGCCACGTGGTCTCGGCCGGTATCCCGTCGGCCTTGGCCTGCGCCGGAGGCGCGGACCGCGGCCTTGGCCGTGAAAGCACCAAGATGTGCGGCAGGCGCGTCGCCGAGGCGCGGTTCAGGCGTCCTCCCGTCCCGCCACGAGGGCCAGCCCCTCGGCGACGGCAGTAAAGACCGAGGCGAAGGAATGCTGGGCGTCCGGGAAAATTCCGCGCAGGGTATCGGGCACGACCGCCATCAGGCTCGAGCCGCCGACATAGACGATCCGGTCAACCTCCGCCGGCTGCAGTCCTGCCCGTCGCAGCACTTCGCGAGCGCCCTCGTCCAGCCGTGCGGCATGATCGGCGAGGCTGTCGCCGATCATCCCGGCGGTGAGCGGCGCCATCAGGCCAGGCTCCAGCATCCGCAGATCGATGGCCGCGTCCGGGCCTCCGGAATTTGCGGCAATCTTGCCGGCCTCCACGGCGAAGGCGATGTCGTGGCCCAGCTCCTCCTCCAGCACCCGGGCAAGGCGGCCCAGACGCTCGGGTGCCTCGGCGAGCGTCACCATCTCCGTGACCTTCCGGCGGTTCTGCTGCGTGTAGAGGAACGGGATCATCTCCCACGTGGCGAGATCGTTGAAGATCGCGTTCGGCGCCAGAGAGGCGCCTGGGCCGAAGACGGCGCGTATGGCGCTGCCCTTTCCGAGGAGCGGCATGACGTGGTCGATCGACAGGGATCGGTCGAAATCTGTCCCGCCGATGCGCACGCCGTGGTTGGCGAGGATCTCCACACCATCCGGCCGGCTTCGGAAGACCGAGAAGTCCGAGGTGCCACCGCCGATGTCCACGACCAGGCCCGTCGTGCCCGCCCGCTGCGCCGCGCCGTTCGCCACCGCCGCGGCGGCTGGCTCGGGGCAGAACCGGATCTCGGCAAAGCCTGCCGCCTCGTAGCAGGCGCGCAGATCCGCCTCGGCCTGCGCCTCACGGGCGTCGTCGGTACCGTGGAAGACGACGGGGCGCCCGGCCACGACGCGCGTGCAAGGGGTGCCGAGTGCGGCCTCGGTATGCTCCCGCAGCCGGCTCAGGAAGCTGCCGATGATGTCCACGAAGGTCACGCGGCGGTTCAGGATCTGGCGCTTCTCATGCATCAGCGAAGTTCCGAGCACACGTTTCAGCGCCCGCATGAACCGCCCCTCCAGTCCGTCCAGCAGGGCCCGGTTGGCAGCCTCCCCCATCAGGGTTTCGCGGGTGTCGAAGTCGAAGAAGAAGGTGGTCGGCAGGGTCGGGGCCCCGCCTTCCATCGGCACCAATCGGGGCGCGCCCTCGGACAGGTAGGCGACGGCGGAGTTTGACGTGCCGAAGTCGATGCCGATCCACGGGTCGCTGGCCATTGCGCGGGTCCTTGAGTTCTTGGACGGAAGGTGCCGCGGGTACGGTCCCGCCCGAACAGCGTCAAGTGCTGCGCAGATGCCCCAGCAGCCCCGCGTGCAGTGCCGGCGCTGCCGCCAGCGTGCCGGGCGATCGGGCGCGTGGGGTATCGAATCGCAAGGCGTCGCCGCCGGCGTCGCTGACCGTCGCCCCCGCCTCGACACAGATCAGCGCCCCGGCGGCGATGTCCCAGTGCCAGGTTGGGCGCAGCGTCACCATCGCGTCGAACCGTCCCTCGGCCACAAGACAGAGCCGGTAGGCGAGCGACGAGCGGAAGTGCCTCTCGACCGGGGGAACGCCCCCGGGCCAGTGAGAGGGATCCAGCGCGCCCTTGTTGGCAAGAACCGCCGCGCCGTAGAGGTCCGCCGTCCGCGCGCAGCGGATGGGTGCGCCGTTCAGCATGGCGCCCTGGCCCGAGGCCGCGGTGTAGGTCAGCCCACGGGCGGGCAGGTGGACGACCGCTGCGACCGGCACGCCGCCGCGGACCAGAGCCGCCGAGATCGCCCAGTCCTTCGCCCCCTCGACGAACGCACGGGTGCCGTCGATCGGGTCCACGATCCAGCATTCGTTCATGGTCTGGCGGCTGCCGTCATCAGGGGTCTCCTCGGACAGCCAGCCGGTATTTTCCCGAACCGAGAGCGAGGCCTTCAGCGCGGCATCCACCGCGAGGTCCGCCTCCGTCACCGGGCCGGCGCCGCCCGGCTTGTCCCACCGGCGATAGTCGGTTCGGAAATGGCTCAGCGCGATGTCGCCCGCGGCCTGCACCGCCCCCGTCAGCAGGACGAGGTCAGCTTCCGGCAAGGGTCATCCCGTCGATCAGGAGAGAGGGAATCACGCGGCTCAGGTGCGTGCGGGCGTCGTTCGCCGGTACGATCCGCAACAGCATCTCGCGCAGGTTCCCGGCGATGGTGCATTCGTTGACCGGGTAGGCGATCTCGCCGTTCTCGATCCAGAAGCCGCTGGCGCCTCGGGAATAATCGCCGGTGTTGGGGTTGATGGTCGATCCGATCATCGAAGTGACGAGGAGGCCGGTGCCCATCTGCGCCATCAGCTCCTCACGGGTCGCCTCGCCCTGCGTCAGGGCGAGATTGGATACGCCGGGCGAGGGGGGCGCGCCGGTGCCGCGGGCAGCGTTGCCGGTGCTCTGCATCCCCAGCTTGCGCGCGGTGGCAAGGTCGAGGGTCCAGCCGGTGAGGGTGCCTGCCTCGACGATGTCGCGGCGGGCGGTTGGCAGACCCTCGGCGTCGAAGGGGCGGGACCCCTGTATGCGGGGCCGGTGCGGATCCTCGGTCAGGGTCAGACCCACGGGCAGGACCTGGCTGCCCAGCGCGTCCCGCAGCCAAGAGGACCCCCGGGCGATGGCCGTGCCGTTGATAGCCTGGACGAGGTGGCCGATGAGGGAGCCCGAGATCCGCTCGTCGTAAAGCACCGGGTAGGTTCCCGTCTTGGGCCTGCGCGCGCCGTGTCGGGCGACGGCCCGCTCGCCCGCGATGCGGCCGATCTCGCCCGCGTCCCGCAGGTCCCCCTGCCAGGTCCGGCTGTCATGGTCGTAGTCCCGTTCCATTCCCGTACCGCTGCCCGAGATGGCGACGCACGAGATCGTCCTGTCCGTCCGCTCGTATCCGCCGGAGAAGCCGTTGGTCGCGGCGAGGAAGATGCGGCGGTGGCCGTAGGCGGCCGAGGCGCTGTCGATCTGGGTGACGCCTTTGACGGCGCGGGCGGCGGCCTCGGCGGCGAGGGCGTCCTGCTGGAGCGCCTCGGGGTCCGGCTCGGGCGCCGGGTCGAAGAGGGCGAGGTCGGGTTGTTCGGTGGCGAGTTGGTCCGGGTCGGCAAGGCCGGCGTGGGGGTCCTCGGGCGCGATCCGGGCCATGGTCACCGCGCGCTCGGCCATCTCGGCGATCGTGGCGTCTCGGGTGTCCGAGGCCGACACACAGGCCTGCCGCCGGCCCACCAGCACGCGCAGCCCGAGGTCGACGCCCTCGGATCGCTCCGCCTGCTCAAGCGTGCCGCTCCGGACGTCGATCGAGACCGAGGTGCCCTCGACCGCCAGCACGTCCGCCGCCTCGGCCCCGGCCTTGCGGGCGGCGGTCAGCAGGGCATCGGCAAGGTCGGAGAGGTTCGGGCGGGTCATCGGCGCGCTTTCAGGTACGAACGGGATCAGGAACAGGTATCCACCCCCGGCAGGGGTCGCAAGGTCGGGCGTGGCGAAGGCGGGCGTCGTCGCCACGGGCGACGATTGCGGTGGCCCCATGTCGACGGCGCGGCGACATGCAAACGGCTGGTGCGGCCGAGACGCAGGTTTCGACCCACCCGTCCCCGTTCGTCAGCGCATCTGCTGACCGTTGACGAAGACCCCGCCGGTCTCGTCGATGACGACGTCGCTCTCGACCACATCCTCTGTCACCTGGCGGGTGAACATGGCCAGGCCCATTCTGGCGCCCATCGCGTCCTGGGGCGTCACCAGGCCCATCTCGATCAGCGTGTCTATCAGTTGCTGGGCTCCGAAGATGCGAACTGTGGCCGAGCCCTCGGGCCGGGGCATCCCCGGGAAGGTCATCATGTCCGAAAAATCGAGGTCGAAGGCGCCGTCCCCCGTCACCTCGACCCCGGCGCCGCGCAGCTCGAGCGCGTCGATCCGCACGGACTCGAGTTCGATGGGTGTCTCGCCGCCTTCCACCGCCTCGATCATGGCGGGGATGT
>JAMWZF010000003.1:0-16105 GCA_024304875.1 Paracoccaceae bacterium | reverse complement strand
ACAGGCTCCAGATTTGCTCGGACAGGGTCAGATCGTCCAGCGAAACATCGTATTCGACCGGCACCGCCGTGTCGGGCGAGGCGAGGACGGGCAGGAGTAACCGGCCCTCGGCGGCCACGAACTCGGCTTCGATCGGGAAGGGCAGTGCCTCGGGGATGGCAAAGACAAGATCCACGCTTTCGGCCGTCGCAGCAACGTCGAGGCCGCCCTCGCCTAAGGTGAAGGTCGCCTGCTGCCGAGCGGTCGTGGTCTGCTGGTCCGAGAGGACCTGCCCGTTCAGGGTGGTGATCGACCGGGTCGCCTGATCCTCGATGGACGACGTGCCCTCAAGCGACAGGCCCGCTCGGATCGCTTCGGCGAGGTTCATCACGGACATCTCCCCGCGCGGCAGGACCATCGTTCCCGCAAAGCCGGTCGCCCCGCTGCTGCCCGTACCTTCGCTGAGGCCGCCGCCGTCGGCGGGCAGGCTCATCTCGTAGGTGCTGGCCTCGACCGTGCTGTCGTAGGTCACGCGCATCACGTCGGCTTCCCGGACGTAGCGGGTGGTGCCGCCGCCGCCCGTCGCGGTACCGGCAAGGACGATCTCGTCGAAGCTCATCGCCTCCATCTCGCCGTCCGGGTCCGGCACGTCGAGGTCGAGGCCCTTGAGCGCGTAGGCCACGTCAGCGTTCGTCGTGGTCAGGGTCATGTCGTCGGCCGTGCCGGTGACGGTGATCTCGGCGTTCGGCTGGGACAGCGAGATTTCGGCGGTCATGGTGCCTTCCTCGCCCGCAGCGGCGAAGCGGCCGAACATCGCCATGATCTGCTCTTCCGGCGGAGAGACCGAGACGGTGTCGTCGCCGTTGTCGATCAGCACGATGGGCCCGTAGCGAACGCTGAATTCGCCGGCGCCCATCGGGAACGTCCAGGTCATCGCGATTTCGGGTACCGTCAGCGTGTCGCCGTCCCGCTCCGGCGTCGCCTCGACCGCCGCGCCCATGGCCGATCCGACGTCCGAGAACATTGTCCAGACCTCCTCGGGCGTGACCGCGGAGGCGGGCAGGGCAAGGGGCAGGATCGCGGCGGTGGTCAACAGGCGGGAAATCAGAGTCATTGTGACAAGGTCCTCGAAAGAAATGGTCGGAAGGGGCCGGTTGGCGTCTGGGCGCAGAGAGTAGCGACTGACTGTCCGGTGTCCATCGCCGCGAGGGGCCGATTTTCGTATGGTCCGCCGCCGAAGATGGGCGCAGCGCTGGCCCCGGCCAACGAAAAAGGGCCGCAGCGGCGGCCCTTCTCCAGTTCGATGGCGGGGCGGCTACTGAAGCCGCTGACCGTTGGCAAGGAGGTGCCCCTCCTCGTTGATCTCGATGACCGATTCGAGCTGGTCGTCACCGACGGGCGTGGCAAACATGCCGAGCATCATCCGGGCGCCCATGACCTGCTCTTCCGGCAGGAGGCCCATCTGCACCAGCTTGTCCATCAGCCCGTTGGCGCCGTTGACCGAGAGTGTCAGCTGGCCTGTCGGCCTCGGGACGCCGTTGAAGGTGGTCAGGTCCGAGTTGTCGAAAGTGAACCCGCCCTCGCCGGTGATCTGCGCGCCGGCGGCCGTGATTTCGAGCTCGTTCAGGTTCAGCTCGTGGATCTCGACCGGCATGTCGTCCATCGCCGCCGCCATCTGCTCTTCGGGGTCGAGGTAGTTGTAGAGCGGGCGGATCATGCCGCTGAGGTCGATGGCGACGGTGGCCGGATCGCGGGGCAGGACCTCGCCCGGGTCGACCATGGACCACAGGATGTCGTTGATCGTCAGGCCGCGGAGGGCCATCGACAGGGACATGTCCTGCGGCTCCTCGGCCTTGGCGAGCGGGACGTCGAAGGCGTAGCTGATCTCGTCGAGGGCGATCTCGACCGGGAAGGGCAGCTGAAAGCCCGTGGCGGAGAGCATCGGCGACTGGGTGCCGCCCGAGTAGGCGATCCCCTCGTCCGACATGATGATCGCCATCGAGCCGCCCTCGGACGAGGCCGTCCCCTGTCCGGTGTCGCCGTCCGCGTCGAAGTTCATCGCGTAGTTGGAGGCGCCGAACTCGTAGGAGGCGTCGAGGGTAAAGCCCTCGACGAAGACCGCGTCGGGGTTTTCCATCTCGGCGATGTCGGGCGGGATCGAGGCGTCGACCATCGCGGTCAGCCCGTCGATCTGGCCGTCGAAGACGACCGTGCCGCTGCCGCCGGGCTCGTTGACCGTGAAATCCACCACGATCGACGAGGCAGTCATCGTGTAGTCGAGGTCCATCATGTCCCCCTCGACCCAGCTGTAGGTGCCTTCGATGTCGGACAGGGTCAGGGTGCCGACCTCGATCTCGACATCGTCGTAGGAGCCCGGCGTCGCGGTGAGGGCGTAGCTGTCGGCGGTGATCGCGTAGGCCATCTCCTCGGGCGTGCCGGAGACGGTCATCACCAGGTTGGAGCTGGTGGCCGTCATCGGCAGGGTCGTGCCCTCGGAGGTGAAGCTGATCGGGTTCTCCTCGCTCATGGTGACCGAGACGGTGCCGTCGCCGTTGCCGGTGAAGACCATCTCGCCGATCTCGGCGGTAACGGTGTCGGTGCCGTCCTCCATGGTCATCGAGATACCGGTGACGGTGACCGTGTCGCCTGAGACCTCCTCGGACCCGATGGTCAGCCCCTCGCCGTAGATGCCGAGCATCGCCTTCCAGTTCTCCCAGACCTCCTCGGCGGTGACGTCGGCAAGGGCGGGAGAGGCGGCGGAGACGGCAATCAGTGCGGCGGCCGAGGTGGCGGCCTTGAATGTGGACATGGCTTTTCCTTCCCTGTCAGCAAATCTTGGCGTGAGCGTCCTATGCCCGCTGCGCGGGGTCAAGGTGGGGAAAACGCCACCCCGGCATGGTCCCGCCGGGCTGGACCCGCGGGCAGGAGTGGGTAATCTCGCGCGCAGCAATCGAGCGGGGTGCGACATGGACATGAGCGGCAAGGTGGTGCTGGTGACCGGGGCGAGCCGGGGGATCGGCGCCGCCGCGGCGCGCGCTTTCGCCGCTGCAGGCGCGAAGGTCGCCCTCGTCGCCCGCAACGAGGAGGCGATCGCCGTCCTCGCCGGGGAGATCGGCCCTGCCGCCCTCGCCATCCCCTGCGACGTGAGCCGCTACTGGGAGGTGGAGGCCGCGGTGGAGGCAGTCACCGGCGCATTCGGCCGCCTTGACGTCATGGTGAACAACGCCGGTGTGATCGAGCCCATCGCCCATCTGGCCGAGGTGGACCCCGAAGACTGGTCCAAGGTCATCGACATCAACCTCAAGGGTGTCTTCCATGGCATGCGCGCGGCCTTGCCGGTGATGCTGGAGGCTCGCAGCGGGACGATCCTCAACATCTCGTCCGGCGCCGCCCACGGCCCGGTGGAGGCCTGGTCTCACTACTGTGCGTCCAAGGCCGGCGCCTTCATGCTGACCCGGATGGGGGACAAGGAATATCGCGACAAGGGCATCCGCTGCCTGGGCCTGTCGCCCGGCACCGTAGCGACAGAGATGCAGCGCGAGATCAAGGCCAGTGGCATCAACCCGGTCAGCCGGCTGGAATGGTCGGACCACATCCCGCCGGAATGGGCGGCCCAGGCGCTGCTCTGGATGTGCGGGCCGGAGGCGGACGACTGGCTGGGCGACGACGTGTCGCTGCGGGACGAGGAGATCAGACGCAAGGTGGGAGTCGGGGCGTGATCAACATCGAGCGGCAGGAGGACAAGCTCCTGCTTCTGCTGAACCGGCCGGACAAGGCCAACGCGGTGAACACCCAGATGCTGGAGATGCTGATCTCCGCCGTCAGCGGGGCGAATACCCGGCTTCTGATGATCTCGAACGAAGGCACGACCTTCTCGGCCGGCGCCGATCTCAATGAGGTCGAGAGCGGAGACCTCGCCACCTCGCCCCTGTGGGAGGAGCTGTCCGGCGCCATTGCAGGCTACCCGGGCATGACCGTGGCCTGCCTGAACGGGACTGCCGCGGGCGGGGCGCTGGGCATGGTGCTGGCCTGCGACATGCGCATCGCCAGGCCCGGGAGCGAAGTCTTCTACCCGGTGATGAGAATGGGTCACCTGCCGCAACCCTCCGACCCCGGTCGGCTTGCCGCCCTGGTCGGCCCGGCCAAGGCCAAGCTGATCCTGATGGGCGGGGCCCGGCTGACGGATCGCGAATGCCTTGCCATGGGTCTCTTCGACCGGATCGAGGAGAACCCGATCCACGCCGCCATGTCGCTTGCCGGCGACATGCTGGCCGCGCCGAAGGGACATGGCGAGGCGATCAAGGCGATGATCTGACGGGGCGGCGGACCTCCCTTCAGGTGCGCCGCCGGCGACCCGGTACCTTCGACGCGAAGTCGGGCGGACGTTTCGCGATCCAGCGAATGAACTTCTCGAGCTTTGGATGCGCCCGCAGCGCCTCGACGGTGGCGTAGTCCCGCGCCAGTTCGGTCTCGGACAGCGTGGCGTGGATCTCCCGGTGGCACTGGTGGTGAAGCAGCACCGTCTCGCCCCCCTTGCCGCCTTTCAGCCTTGGCACAAGGTGATGCCGGCTTTGCGGCACGCCCGGGGGAATCGGGCGCCCGCAGAGGGGGCATATCGGATCGGTGTCTTGTGCCTCGGTCATCGTCCGCAGAGTGTGGCCCGGCGCGAGGGAAGGACAAGTGATGCACGAGGCGCTGGTGATCGGAGCGGGGCCGGCGGGGCTGATGGCGGCGGATGTCCTCTCCGCCGCCGGCTGGCCCGTGACCCTGGCCGAGGCGATGCCCTCGGCCGGCCGCAAGTTCCTGATGGCAGGCAAGTCGGGTCTGAACCTGACCAAGAACGAGCCCGCGGCGACCTTCCGCGCGGCCTACGACGACATCGGTCCCCTGCAGCAGGCCCTCGCGGATTTCGGCCCCGAAGAGGTGATGGCCTGGGCCGAGGGACTGGGACAGGAGGTCTTCACCGGATCGTCGGGTCGGGTCTTTCCGACCGCGATGAAGGCCTCGCCCCTCTTGCGGGCCTGGCTGGCGCGACTGGGCGCCCGGGGCGTGACACTGAAGACCCGCTGGCGCTGGGGCGGTTGGGATGCGGCGGGTGCGGTGCGCTTCGACACGCCGGAGGGGGCGCAGGCGCTGCGCCCGTCCGTCACGATCCTCGCCTGCGGCGGCGCCAGCTGGGCGAGGCTCGGATCGGATGGTGCCTGGGCGGTGCATCTGGCAGGAACCGTGCCCTTCGCGCCGGCGAACATGGGCCTTCTGGTGGACTGGTCACCGCAGATGGCCCGCCACTTCGGCCATCCTGTCAAGGGATGTGCCCTGGTCGCCGGGACGGTCCGCAGCCGGGGCGAATTCATCGTCTCGCGCCGCGGACTCGAGGGAGGCGGCGTCTATGCCGTCTCGCGCGCGGTCCGCGAGGGCGCGGAATTGCGACTGGATCTCTGCCCGGACCGGAGCCTGGCGGATGTACGGCACCGCCTGTCACGCCCGCGTGGCAAGGCCAGCCTCGCCAATCACCTGCGCAAGACTCTGGGCCTGTCCCCGGTGGCGATCGGTCTCCTGATGGAATTCGGTCGTCCATTGCCCGCGGATCCGTCGGCGCTGGTCAAGGATCTGCCCATCCGCCATGCCGGCCCGCGGCCCATGGACGAGGCGATCTCGACCGCGGGCGGCCTCGGATTCGAGGCGCTCGACGGCTTTCGCCTGCGCGCGAGGCCGGATTGCTTTGCCGCGGGAGAGATGCTGGACTGGGAGGCGCCGACCGGCGGTTATCTGATCACAGGTTGCCTCGCCACGGGCCGCGCCGCCGCCCTTCAGGCTCTCGCGATGAACCGGGATGCTGGCCAAGAAGCAACGGTCTCGGCAAAATACAGCGACTTTTAGGTGGTCGGGCCATTTTAGGCGACACACGCGTTGTCAAAAGGCCCTTCGGTCTATATGCATAGGTTGAACGTGACTTTCCTATCGGGAGCCTGAGTATGAAAATTGCCAAGATCTTCGCTGTCGCCTCGGCCTTCGCCGTTGCTTCGACCTCCGCTTTCGCCGGGGGCCTGAGCGTCGCCGAGCCGACTCCGCCGATCATCATGCCGATGGAAGAGGAAACTGGTTCCAGCGCCGGCAGCCTTGGATCGATGGGCTCCCTCGGTGGCGGCCTCGGTGCCGCCCTCGCCGCTGCGGTGGTCGTGGCTGCGGTTGCCGCTGCCGGTGGCAGCGACTGATCCCATCCGGATCTCGACCTTGAAACGGGGCGTGCCATCGGCGCGCCCTTTTTCGTTTCTACAGCAGGCGGCGACGCGTCTCCGTCACGGCGGCCACGGCCTCGTCCACATCCTTCTCGGTGGTCCGGTGGTTCGTGATCGCCGCCCGCAGGCAGGTGACCCCGCCGACATCGGTCGTCGAAAATACGGCCGCGCCACGTTCCTGAAGGTCCCGGGCGATGTGACGGTTGAGTGACGATTGCGCGTCCGGCGCAAGCCCGGAATCGGCGGTGAAGACGCAGAGGTTCGACACCACGGGCGCGGCCAGGGCCATGAGGGGGGCTTGAGCCACTGCGTCGCCCATCCGCGCGGCCAGGGCGCAGCAGCGGGTGATCGCGGCGCCCAGCCGGTCGACGCCGATCCCTTCCAGCGCCGTCCAGACCTTGAGCGCCCGATTGCCGCGGCTGAGGTCGATCCCGTAGTCGCAGAACCACGGCTCGCCGCCGCCAAGGCCGCCATCCTGCGCGGCCAGGTAGGCGGGGCGGGCCGCGAAAGCGGCGCGGTGCGCGTCCTCGTCGGCGATCAGGCAGAGACCGCAGTCGTAGGGGACGAACATCCACTTGTGGAAGTCGCAGGCAAGGCTGTCGGCCCGGTCGATCCCGTCCGAGAGCTGCCGCCACGGCGCTGCGGCGAGCCGGGTCCAGGCGCCGAAGGCGGCATCGATGTGCAGCCAGAGGCCCTCGTCCTGCGCGATATCGGCGAGCTTGGCCAGGTTGTCGAACCGGCCGAGATCCACCGATCCGGCGGTCCCCACAACGGCGAGCGGCGCATGGCCGGCGTCGCGGTCGGCCGCGATCGCCTGCCGAAGGGTGGCCAGATCCATGCCATCGTCCGATTCGGGAATCTTCCGGAGCCCGTCGCGCCCGACGCCGAGAAGTTCGACCGCCTTGGCAATGGCGTTGTGAGCCCCCGCCCCGCAATAGACGATGTGGCGTAGGCCGTCCGCTCCTGTCCGTCGGAGGTCCGGCACCGCCCGCACCCGCGCGGCCTGAAGCGCCAGTACGGTCGCCTGCGAGGTTCCGGTGACGAGGACACCGGAGGCCGCGGCCGGGAACCCCAGCGCTCTCTTGGCCCAGTCGATGACCGCCCGTTCGATATGCACCGCCCCGTGGTCCCGCCCGCCGAGGTTGGCGTTCATCGTGGCGGCGACCATCTCCGAGAGCACACCCTCGGCCAGCCCTGTGCCGTGGACCCAGCCCCAGAACCGGGGATGTGTGTTCCCGGTACCGTAGGGCAGGACGTCGCGGGCCAGCCGGTCGGACAGGGTCGCGGGATCGGCGCCCGCGCCGGTTATCGCGTAGCGTCGCGCCACATCGGCCGGAATCGGTTGCCAGGGGTGATCGGCCGCGCTCTCCAGCCGGTCGATGCAGGCGTCCAGCAGCCGGTGCGCGGCGGCGCGGTAGGCCTCCCAGTCCTCGGGGTCGAGACTCACCGCGCGTCTCGCATCATCGACAGCCGGATCAGCGTCCGCTCGACGAGGGCCCGTGCGGGCGGAGGCGAGGAGGAGCGCAACGACAGGTCGGTCTCGTAGATCAGGGTCAGTGCCCGTTCGAGGTTCTGCCGCCCCCAACGCCCGGCCTGGCGGACGATCTGGTCGCGCCGAGGGCCGAAGACGGGCGGACGCAGGCGGCCGATGCCCTGGCCCGGTCCGCCGGGGTCGCTGGCGACGGCGTGCAGGCGCCGGAAGTGCCGATGCGCGCCGATGCAGATGCCGACGGGCTGGACCCCCTGGGCATAGAGCCGCTTGAGGATCGGGCCGATCTGGCCGGTCTCCGCCTCGCTCACCACGTCGAGGATATCGTCGAGGTCGGCCTCCGCGCTGGCCGGGGCACAGGCGGCGATGTCCTGCGGGCCGGCGGGGTTGGTTTCCGATGCCATGTAGAGCGCCAGCTTCTCCACCGTCTGGCGGAAGTCGCCGGGGTCGACGGTGCGGGCGAGGGTGGTGAGGGCGGCCATGCCGTCTGCCGACACGGTCAGGCCCGCCTGCGCGATCAGCGCCTCGATCTCGTCCCGCCCCGGGGGCGCGTCGTAGAGGCCGGCGGCATAGGTTCTGGGGTCGCCCTCGAACAGCTTGCGGAGCTTGGCCTTCGCCGTCAGTTGCCCCGCGGTGACGACGATCTGCGCATCGCCCGTCTGCCAGTCGCCGAGCGCTGCGCCCAGCACGTCGGACAGCCCGTCGGTGGCATCCTCGACCAGGACCGCGCGGGCGCCGGGAAAGAAGCCGACGGCCTTGACCGCGTCCAGCAGCAAGGCCGGATCCTTGCGGAGGTCGGTGGCGGCGATCCGGGTGAGGCGCATCTCCTCATCTGCATCCGGGCCGAGGAGGGCGGCGAGCGTGTCCTTCCGCGCGGCGGCAACGCGCACGGCATCCGCGCCGAAGATCAGCAGCCCCGCCTTGGCCGGGTCCGGCTTGCGGAAATAGGCAGGGGCATCGCGGGCAGAGAGCTTCACGGGATCAGGCCACCGCGATCATCAGCCGGGTGATGATCAGATCGGCGAGAGTGATGGCCAGACGGTCCCGCGCGTCCCGCTCGGCCGCCAGGGTGGCGACAGGGGTGCCGGTGGCGGAATAGCCGGTGAAGGTGCGCACCTCGCCATTGGTCACCACGGTGCCCGAGGCGGTTTCGGTCAGGACGTATTCGGCGCTGCCCCGCAGGGTGTAGCGCGTGATTTCCTGCCCGGTCGAGACGCCGACTTCCTGCTCGCGCACGCCCAAGGTGACATCGAGGGACCATTCGGGACTGTCGGGCGCGCCAAGCCTGTCCTCGATCCGCGCCTTGAGGCGAAAGGCCTCGCGGCTGTCGGGCGTCGAGACGGCGATGCCGCCCCGCAGGGCCCGCCCGTCCGACCCCGTGCCATAGACCGGCCGCAGCCCGCAGCCCGCCAGCGCGGTCAGGCTCAGCAGGAGGGTGCGGCGGTCAAACGACGACATTCACGATTCTGCCGGGGACGACGATCAGCTTTTTCGGCTGGCCACCGGCCAGCGCCTTGACCACAGCGTCGTCGGCCAGCGCGAGCTTTTCAACCTCTTCCTTGCTGAGGTCCTTGGCCACGGTGATCTCCGACCGCCGCTTGCCGTTGATCTGGATCGGCAGGGTGACGGTGTCCTCGACGAGGTAGGCCTCGTCCGCCTTTGGCCAGTCCGCTTCGGCCAACAGACCCTCTCCGCCGGTCAGTGCCCAGACTTCCTCGGCCAAGTGCGGCGTCATCGGGGACATCAGCTGCCCCAGCGTCCGGGTCGCCAGCCGGCGCGTTTCGGCCCCCGCCTTGGATTTCTGGATCGCGGCGGTGAAGGCGTAGAGTCGGGCGATGGCGGCGTTGAAGCCGAAGCTCTCGATGCCCTTGGTCACCTCGTCGATGGTCTTGTGCATGTCCCGCAGCAGCGCCTCGTCGGCCTCGGGCGATCCGGCCTCGTCGGATGGTTCCGCCGCCAGCCGCCAGACCCGCGCCAGGTGCTTGTTCGCCGCCTCGGCGCCCGAGGCCGTCCATTCCACGTCCCGCTCGGGCGGCGAGTCGGACAGCACGAACCAGCGTGCGGTGTCGGCGCCGTAGGTCTCGATGATGTCCATCGGGTCGACGACGTTGTTCTTGGACTTCGACATCTTGGCGGAGGGGACGATCTGCACCTCGGTCCCGTCCTTCAGGAACCCCTTGCCGTCCCGCAGCTCCACGTCCTCGGGATAGTGATAGACCGGACGGCCGTCGTCGCCGGTGGTCTGGTAGATCGCGTGGGTCACCATGCCTTGCGTGAACAGCGCGTCGAAGGGTTCCTTGGCGCTTTCCGGCAGGTGGCCGGTCCGGATCATGCCGCGGGCGAAGAACCGGGAATACAGCAGGTGCAGGATCGCGTGCTCGATCCCGCCGATGTACTGATCGACGTTCATCCAGTAGGCGGCGTCGTCCATGTCGGTGGGCGTGACCGCATGGGGCGCGGTGAACCGGGCGAAGTACCAAGACGAATCGACAAAAGTGTCCATCGTATCCGTCTCGCGCCGGGCGGGCTTGCCGCACTTCGGGCAGTCCACGTCGCGCCAGGTCGGGTGCCGGTCCAGCGGGTTGCCGGGGACGTCGAAACTGACGTCGTCGGGCAGCCTGATCGGCAGGTTGTCCTTCCGCTCGGGCACCACGCCGCAGGCGTCGCAATGGACGACCGGGATCGGACAGCCCCAGTAACGCTGGCGCGACAGGCCCCAGTCGCGCAGGCGGAACTTCTCGACGCCGGTGCCGAGGCCGCGGGCCTCCATCCAGTCGATCGTGGTATCGACCGCCTCTTGCCCGGTTGCCACGTCCAGCCCGGCGAAATGGTCCAGCCATTTTACCTTTTCCGTCTTGGGCGGGATGAAAGCGGTGTCGGTGACGGGCGCGGGATCGTCCAGCGCGACGAAGGTGTCCTTCACCGGCAGGCCATACTTGCGGCAGAAGTCGAGGTCGCGCTGGTCGTGCGCGGGAGAGCCGAAGATCGCGCCGGTGCCGTAGTCCATCAGGATGAAGTTGGCGACCCAGACGGGGATGTCGGGCTGGCCCTCGAGCGGGTGCTTCACGGTCAGCCCGGTGTCGAAGCCCAGCTTCTCGGCCTTCTCCAGCGCCTCCTCGGTCGTGCCGCCCTTGCGCATCTGCGCCACGGCCTTGGCGAGGTCGGGATTATCCGTCTCCAACGCCTTGGTCAGCGGGTGATCCGGCGACAGGCCGAGGAAGGACGCCCCCAGCAGGGTGTCGGGGCGGGTGGTGTAGACCTCGATCTTGTCGAAGCCGTGGGTGGGTTCGGTCAAGTCCCACGAGAATTGCAGCCCGCGCGACCGGCCGATCCAGTTCTCCTGCATCAGCCGCACCTTGGCGGGCCAGTCGTCCAGCCCCTCCAGCGCGTCCAGCAGCTCCCCGGCCATGTCGGAGATCTTGAAGAACCACTGGGTCAGTTCGCGCCGTTCGACCTCGGCCCCCGAGCGCCAGCCCTTGCCGTCGATCACCTGTTCGTTCGCCAGCACGGTCATGTCGACGGGGTCCCAGTTCACCACGGCGTTCTTGCGGTAGACCAGGCCGGCCTCGAGGAAGTCGAGGAACAGGGCCTGCTGCTGGCCGTAGTATTCGGGGTCGCAGGTGGCGAACATGCGCGACCAGTCGATGCCGAAGCCCAACGGCTTCATCTGGCGGACCATCTCGTCGATGTTGTCGTAGGTCCAGGTCTTGGGGTGGCCGCCGGACTTCATCGCCGCGTTCTCGGCCGGCATCCCGAAGGCGTCGAAGCCCATGGGGTGCAGGACGTTGTGGCCGGTGGCCTTCTTGTAGCGGGCGATCACGTCGCCCATCGTGTAGTTCCGGACGTGCCCGATGTGGATCCGGCCCGAGGGGTAGGGGAACATCTCGAGGACGTAGTACTTCGGTTTGCCCTCCGTCCGGCGGGCGCGGAAGGTCTCGGCCTTGTCCCAGGCCTCCTGCCATTTCGGTTCGATCTCGGCGGGGGTGTAGCGGGTCATGTCGGGCGTCTCGGGTCAGGTGTCGCGCACGGGCTTACCGGGCGGGGCGTTGAGGGTCCAGAGGGCGCGGCAAGCCACGCCTTACGGGTCAGTCGGGGCCTGGCCCGACCTGCGTCCGGTCAGATGCGTGGGCGTGGTGACGTCAGATCCCGCCGTCGCGAATCCGCAGCTGGCGGGCGCGGGAGAGGATGGCGTCCTCGACCGCGCGCTGGGTCTCGGCGGCGACGGGGCCGGCGGTGGTGCCCAGCGCCACGTTCAGGGACCGGGCGTCGAGCGCCGGGTCGGACACGTAGACCGTGGCCCGGTAGGACCGTCCGCCGCCCGGCGGGGTGCCGTAGCCGAAAACGATGACGCCGGTGAACGGGTCGACCGACTGGACCGGCAGGAACGACAGGGTGTCGAGCGCGGCGGACCAGAGGTAGCGGTTGACCGCGACACTCTCCGTGCCGCGGGTGCGGGTGGCCTGCCGGGTGGCCGCCACTTCGCGCGCGCCGGGGCCGGAGCCGAGCGAGCCGAAGGACCCGGACGAGCCGCAGCCGGCGAGGGCAAGGATGGCGAGGCCGAGGGCGGCGCACCGAAGCGGGGTCGCAAATCTGGTCAAGTGCCTGTCCTTCATGCCCTTCCTGTCCGTGCCAGATGTCTAACGGACGGGAGGTGCGCTCACAAGTCCGGCGTGCCGGAGGGAGGAGCCCAAAAGAAAAGAGCGGGCCCCGTGAGGGACCCGCTCGAAGCTAAGCAACCTTGCTTGAGTTTCTGAGTAGATCAGAACTCGAAGGAAACCTGAACGGTGGTGCCTTCCTGGTAGTCATTGACACCGATCTCGTCTTCACGGTCCTGGTCGTCGTCGACACCGTAGGAGACGAGCAGCTCGGCGCCGCCACCCAGGTCGTATTCACCGGCGACGTAGTAGTCTTCGTCGGCTTCGTTCTGGTTCAGGACACCGGCGTAGACCATCAGGCCGTTGCCGACGTCGTAGGAGCCTTCGAGCGACCACTTGGAGGTACCCTGGTCATCCTGCAGGTCGAGGGTGACGCCGATCGGGCCGTCCGAGTAGGCCACGTTCAGGCCCATGTTGGCGTCGCCGTTGGATTCGTCCACGTAGTAGACGGTCGCGGTGACGGGGCCGAAGGGGTAGGCAACCTTGATACCGGTCGAGTTCTCGTCGTCGGTCTGGTTGGAAGCGTAGGCCAGGGTCACGTCGGCGCCGCCGAACGAGGTCGAGCCGAACACACCGAAGATCTCGTCGGTGTTGAAGTCGCCGTTCTCGGAGTAGAAACCGGCGGGAGCGTCGGACTCTTCCTGGTAGGCCATGCCAACGGTGAAGTTGCCGAAGGTGCCGACAGCACCGACGGACAGCTGGTCGAGGCTTTCGTCGCTGACGTCGTTGATCTCGTTGCCATCAGCGTCGGCGATTGCGTACGAAACCGAGGCCTCGACGCCACCGAACATCATGTCGCCGCGGAGAACGGTTTCACCGTCCTGCTCGGAGAATGCGTCCTGCTCCATGTCGCCGGCCGACTGCCAGCGGGTTTCGGCCGCGAAGGAGGTGTTGCCGAAGTACAGGCCGCCCATGTCCGACTCGAGGAACAGGGTGTAGTCCTTGGCGCCGATGTCCTGGCCCAGGTTGTTGTCGGCGCCGTCGTCGTCGTCAACGGCTTCAAAGCCGAAGGTCGCGCCGGCGGTCAGGCCGTTGTCCAGTTCCTGCGACAGGGTCACGTCGATTTCCAGGTCCCAGTAGAAGCCCTGGTTGTCGCCGGTGGTGTTGTCGCCGTCGTTGTAGCCGAGCGTGGCGACGCCCGCCCAGGAGATTTCCGCTTGCGCGGCGCCGGCAAGGACCAGCACCGAGGCAGAAGCGAGGAGGATGCTCTTCATGGTATTCCCTCGTGTTTTGCATTCCCAAGAATGCCAGGTTGCCTAGCATTGAGGCTGTCTTTGCGCCTTTGCCCCCCCTCAGACAAGGACAATGCCCCCCCGCCGCCTCGTGCGCCGCAGGATTGATGCAAGGGTGCCACACAGTTGTCACCGTCCAGCCGGGCGTGACATGCGCGCCGAGGCCCCGTAAACACTGGCCTGCGCCGAAAGTCGTTTGCATCACAGGAGCCTGGCCCATGCCCCTTTCCGAGATTCGCGCCCGGATCGACGCCGCCGCGGAGGCCGCGGGCCGCGCCCCGGACAGCGTGGACCTGATCGCCGTCTCCAAGAAGCAGCCGCCCGAGCGGGTGGAGGCGATTCTGGCCCAGGGCCACCGAGTCTTCGGGGAGAACCGGGTTCAAGAGGCGGCCAGCAAATGGCCCGCCTGGCGCGAGGCGCACCCCGATGTCACCCTCCACATCATCGGACCCCTGCAGACAAACAAGGTCCGCCAGGCGATGGAGCTGGCCGCGCCAAGCGGCGGCGCGATCCACACCGTCGACCGCGAGAAGCTGGCCCGCACCATCGCCCGCATCGCCGATGAGACCGGCGCCTGCCCCGACCTCTTCATCCAGGTGAACACCGGCGAGGAGGAGCAGAAGGCCGGCGTGCCACCGTCGGAGGCCGACGGGATGGTCGCCCTCTGCCGCGAGCTGTCCCTGCCCGTGGTGGGCCTCATGTGCATCCCGCCGGTGGACGAGACGCCCTCGCTGCACTTCTCGCTGCTGGCGAAGATCGCGCATCGCAACGGCCTGTCGGGCCTGTCGATGGGGATGTCGGGGGATTTCGAGGAGGCAATCGCCTTCGGCGCGACCCACGTGCGCGTCGGCTCGGCCATCTTCGGCGAGCGGCCGAGCGAGGCCGAGGCGGGCTGACCCCCGCCTTACCTGACGATCAGCCGCGTCCCCGGCGGCGCGTGGGCGGCGACCCATCTCAGGTGGTCGGGCCGAAGCGCGATGCAGCCCTCCGTCGGGGCTCCGGCCCGCCGCCAGCGGTGCAGGAAGATCGCCGATCCCGCCCCCGGCTCGGCCACCGGCCAGTTCCAGTCCGTCAGCAGGACGACGTCGTAGAGCGGGTCCGCCCGGCGCAGTGCCTCGTGACTGAGCGGGTAGGGGGCACGGACCAGCTGGTTGTAGCGGTCGTCGCCCGAAGCGTCGGACCACAGGTCCCCCGGTCGGATCGCCAGGGCCCAGGGTGCAGGCGGGGCCACCCGGTCTGGCCGGTAGAGGCAGCCGGTGATCCGGTGCACCCCGCGCGGCGTGCCGCCGTCGCCCTCGCGCTTGTCCGCCTTGAGGCCACCCCTGCCGAGGGTGCAGGGAAACCGGCGTCCGAGGAGGCGCAGATGGGTCGGGGTGAGGACGAGGTCGGCGGGAGTCATGCCCTCTTGTCCCGCCGAATCCCTCCGGGCGCAATGCGCCCGGACGGTCAGATCAGCGCCCAGAGGTAGGCGGCATAGCCGACAAGGAGCGCGGCCCCCACGCCTCGGCCGATCCGCCAGCCGCTCAGCGGCAGGATCAGGAGGGCCAGCGCCGCCCCCGCCATGACCCAGACGTCCAGCGCGAGGAAAGCCGGGTCCACCGGGACCGGCGTGACCAGCGCGGTGACGCCGAGGATGCCGAGGACGTTGAAGATGTTCGATCCGACCACGTTGCCGATCGCCATGGCACCCTCGCCCCGCCGGGCGGCGGTAACCGAGGCGGCGAGTTCCGGCAGAGAGGTGCCGACCGCGACGATGGTCACGCCGATCACCGCCTGGGAGAGTCCGAGGTCGGTGGCGAGCGAGACCGCGCCGTTCACCATCAGAGAGGCGCCGATGGACAGCCCGACGATGCCGGCGACGGCAAGGGCCGCCGCCACGGGGGCGGAGAGGGCCGGAATGCTGGGCTCTTCCGTCCCGCCGGTGCGCAGGGCGAGGACGAGGTAGGCCAGCAGTCCGACAAAGAGCAGCGCGCCATCCGTCCGCGTCACCACCTCGGACAGCAGGATCACCGCCAGCGCCGCGCTGGCTGCCAGCATGACGCCGAGGTCCCGCCAGGCCGATTGCGGCAGGGCCAGCGGGGCGAGCACGGCGGCGGCGCCGAGGATCAGCAGGATGTTGGCGATGTTGGAGCCGACCACGTTGCCGATGGCGATGGCCGGGGCGCCGATCAGGGCGGCGTTCAGGCTGGTGACCAGCTCGGGCATCGAGGTGCCGAAGCCGACGACCGTGAGGCCGATCACGGTGGGCGACAGGCCCGACCGGCCGGCCAGCGCCACGGCGCCGCGGATGAGAGCCTCGCCGCCCGCGAGGAGCAGGACGAGACCCGCGAGGATCAGGAGGGGGTCAGACATGAGAGTTGCGCCGTCGGGGGAGGGTCACCGAAGGGCCCTGCGCGTCCCCCCTGGCGCCGGCTTCGCGCAAGTAAGGGCCGCCTGGGGCCGCTGCAAGGGGCCGGGGGGACGACATCTTGCGGCCCGGGGTCGGCATTACGGTCGGGCGGGTCGGGCAGG
>JAMWZF010000299.1 GCA_024304875.1 Paracoccaceae bacterium | reverse complement strand
TGCAGGAGGCCGACCCCGCGCTCGCGCCCGACAAGACCGCGGGACCGCCACTCGTCGGATCGCTGCTCATCGCGCTTGGCGGTCTGGCGCTCGTGGTTCTCGGCGGTCGGTTCCTTGTCGAAGGGGCCATCTCTCTGGCGCGCGGCTTCGGGATTTCCGAGACGGTGATCGGCCTCACGATCGTCGCGGTCGGAACCTCGATGCCTGAACTCGTCACCTCCATCGTGGCCGGTCTTCGGCGGCAGGGCGACGTGGCCTTCGGCAACATCGTCGGCTCGAACATCTACAACATCCTCGGCATCGGCGGCTTCACCGCGCTGATCGCCCCCGGCCCGGTGCCGGACACGATCGTGTCGTTCGACAACCTCGTGATGATCGGCGTGTCGGCCGTCCTGATCTTCTTCGCCTGGACAGGGCTCAGGATCTCCCGGATTGAGGGGTTCGGCCTGCTGGCCGGCTATCTCGCCTATGTCTACCTCATCTGGCCCTGAGACATGACCTTCGACCCGAGCACCTGGACACTGCCCTTCCCGGTCGGCGCGGCCTCACCCGACCTCGTGGCATCGGGTCTTCTCCTTCTCGTCCTCTGGGTCGCGCGGACGATCGTGGTCAAGCTCATCCGGCTACGCTCCGACCTTCCGGCGCATGTAATTCGCCGGTGGGTCGCCACGACCCGGAACGTGTTCCTCTTCCTGCTTCTGCTCGGTCTCGTTCTGATCTGGGCACCGCAGCTGCGCACCTTCGCGCTGTCCCTCGCCGCTGTCGCGGTCGCTCTCGTGGTCGCGACGAAGGAGATGATCCTCTGCGTCTCGGGCTCGCTCCTCAGGGCTTCGACCCGGGCCTTCTCGGTCGGCGACTGGATGAGGTGTCCGGCGTGCGGGGCGAGGTGGTCGACCACACCCTGCTGGCCACGATGATCCAGGAATTCCAGCCGAACTCCTTTCACTACACCGGGCGGACCGCGCATGTGCCCAACAGCGTCTTCTTCACGTCGCCGATCCGCAACCTGACCGTCGTGCGGGACTATACCTTCCACAGCTTCGCGATCACCGCCCAAGCGGACACCGACCTGCCCGCCCTCGAGGCCGAGATCGCCGCCATCGTGGAGAGGCGCTACGGCCCGCACCACGAAGAGGCGGTTCGCGCAAACGCCCGCATCGAGCGGCGGAGCGGGGTCGACATCCTCGATCCCGAGAGCCGGATCCGGTTCTCCACGACGGACCTCGGCAAGCCCCGGGTCACGGTCAGCCTGTTCTGCCCGACCAACCTTGCAGAGGCCTTGGAGGATGCCGTCACCCGGGACGTCATGTCACTCATTCACGCGGCCCGGAGGAAGGACCCCGCGGCGCGCGAAGAGGCGTGCCCTCCCGCCCGCCCGCCGCTGCCCATGAAGCGAGGTAAAAGCAAATGTGGTATCTCATCACTGTCGTCGACGCGCTCGGCCTCATCGCCGCCGCCGCAGCGGCCTGGTTTTGGTATCTGTCCGGAACGCGGCCGCTGCGTCGTGTCTCGCGCCATGAAGAGCTCGACTACGCCGATCTGAACCGGATCGTCACCGCCTTCAACCGCGCCTCCATTCTCAACCGGCAGGCCGCAAAGGCAGCCGCCGCCTCAGCCGCCATGCTGGCGCTGAGGTTCGCTGTGGACCTTCTGTCACGGGTTTGAAGAGGCCTTACGCGCAAATGACTGGCAACCTAGCACTTCGAGTGGGCCGGAGGTGTGGATTGGTCCGTCTGGGGCAGGCAACGGTCGGCCGCGGGCAGATCCATCTTCCGGACGCAGGTAGGTCGTTACAGCCAGCGAACTCGGGAGTGAGACCAGCGGCGTCAACGTGACCCGTCCGGCATCCCCGCCGGCCATCATAGCTCGATCAGACTGATGCGACCGAGACGTCGCGGATCTGGCTCTTCACCTGTGCCTGTCTGTTGCCGGGGTTTCTCGTTTGCCGCGGCAGTTCTCGTCTGAGCCAGCTGGGCTACCTCGGCTTATGCATCGGTAAAATCCACGAGAGTTCAATTTTCTCCAGCAGCACCACGATACACACTGACATCGCTCAGACCCCATGAGCGGCCCGCGCCCGGGCGACGGGTCCTGACGAGGGGTACGGCTGCCGGGCGGGATGCCGTTTCCGTGACTTGACCTTCCAGCGGCCGGAAGCGCCACATGATCCGCAGGTCCCTGGACCGCGCCTGAATGAGGTTGTCCGCTCTCGATGCCGCTTCGCAGATGTCTTCTCGTGGCCTTCATCGCTGCCATTGTCTGGGCGAGCACGCTGGTGCCGTCCCATGGCGTTGCCATGAGCCTGCCGGGCGAGCCGGCCCTTCCGACCGGCGTTGCGACGGGACACGGCGACATGAAGGCCACGCACGGCCACGGATCCGAACACGATCTATGCGATCTGGGTGAGTCCGGCGGTTGCCCGATGACCCTGTGCCAGCTTGACCTCGTCACGGGGTCACAGCTGGCGCTCTCGCGGGCTCCGGCCCCTCTGCCGGAGGCGGGCCCAGCACAGGTCCGCTCCGGCCATTGGGTCGAGGTGGTGGACCCCCCGCCGCGACCTGACCTGTACGAAACGGCACCCCTTTTTTCGACAGGAGACGATCCATGAATACCCAACTGACACTCATCGCGGGCCTTTGCGCCGCGGTTTCGCTCGCCGCTCCGGCCTCCGCTCAGGACACCGAGATGTTCCAGCTTCCGCCTCAGTGTTCGGATACGCCGCTTGGCGGCATGGACATGGCGGGCATGCAGGGCTCCATGATGGACGACGACATGGTCGACGACATGGGCCAGGACATGGGCATGAGCCATGACGGGCACGGCGGGGCCATGATGCCCGAACACGTTCGCGAGAACATGGCGAAGATGATGGTGACGATGCCGGCGATGCAGCAGGGGATGATGCAGCAGGACGCCGATATCGCGTTCGCCTGCGGAATGATCGCTCATCATCAGGCCGCCATCGACATGGCCGCGGTGGTTCTGGATCACGGCCAGGACCCCGAGATGCGCAGCCTCGCGGAAGAGATCATCAGCGCTCAGACGCGGGAGATCGATTTCATGACCCAGTGGCTCGAGAGCGCGGCGAACTGATCGGACCGGCCGCGCCAGGACTGGCGCGGCCGACCGTCACGGCCGGGGACCGCCGCCCGGCCTACCGGTGCCCGACCCAGCCACGGTCGTCGGTGAAGGCGCGGGCGGGCGTGATGGTCACGGGCCGATAGTCCTCGGGCAGCGCCTCCAGCGGTGCGAGGGGCAGGTCCGAGGCCGCGATGAGGATGTTGCTGCGACCCCGGTCGCTGACCGGTCCCTGCACCGTCTCGACGGTCCCGTAAAGCTCCGACAGGATTGCGTGCACGCCGCGGGCAAGCGGTCCGTCGGGCCGGTCGATCAGGTTCACGTAGACCGGGCCGTCGACCATCCCCTTCAGCAGCGCAAAGCTCTCGCGCGTGACGAGGTGCGCGGGCACGGAGCCCGAGGAGAAGGCGTCCATCACCGCCGCGTCGAAACGGTCCTCGGCCTCGTTGAGGTAGACCCGTCCGTCGGCGTGGACGATGTCCAGGCGGTCGTCGGTCCCGGCGTCCGCCTGCCGGATCGCCTCGCCCGCCCTCGGCAGGGTCTCCCGGACCACCTCCGTGATGAGCGGGTCGATCTCGACCGCGGTCGCGGTCGCGTCCGGCCGGGAGGCCAGCAGGCGGGTCGGAAGGCTGTAGCCGCCCCCGCCGACGAAGAGCACCGAGGGCGCTGGGCCGAGATCGGCATCCAGCCGCTCCCAGAGGTGGCGGGTGTAGGGCAAGGGCAGTTCTGCGCCTTCCCCGAACCGCGCCGTGCCCGCAGGCTCGGCCGCCTGGACGGTGCCGTCGGAAACGAGCAGGATTTCGCCGCCTTGCCGGACGACATGCAGGCACGACATGCCGGATTCGTACTGGCAGGTCGCCGTCCCGGCGACTCCGGCAAACAGGATGAACGCGCCGGCCGCGATCGGCGAGCCCGGCCTGAACTTCGCGCCCTGGCCCTTGGTGACGGCGGAGGTGGTCAACGTCACGTCCGAGCGGACCGAGAACATCGGGTCGCGCTC
>JAMWZF010000298.1 GCA_024304875.1 Paracoccaceae bacterium | reverse complement strand
GGGTCTGGTGCAGGGCCTCTCGGAAGGGCTGCATTTCGCCGAGAAGGCGGGCCTTGACGGGCGCGCGGTGATCGACGTGATCGGTGGCGGCGCGGCGGGGTCCTGGCAGATGATGAACCGCTACGAGACCATGCTCGACGATCATTTCGAGCACGGTTTCGCGGTCGACTGGATGCGCAAGGACCTCGGCATCTGCCTCGCCGCGGCGAACGAGACCGGGGCCTCGCTGCCGGTGACGGCCCTGGTGGACCAGTTCTACAAGGACGTCCAGAAACTCGGCGGCGGGCGCTGGGACACGTCCAGCCTGCTCAAGAGGTTGCGGGCACTGGACGGCTGACCGGCCCGGACTGCGGTAGCGGTGCATCACGTCGCCGCGTGCAAACCGGTGACACTTGCCGCAACCGCAGGGTGGGTAGAACGGTGTAGCGGACTGCCGACCGATTCTGGAGACCGTCATGTCCAGGTCCGACCTCATCGCCCTCGCGATTGCCGCCGCACTGAGCGGCGGCGCCGCGTTTGCGGGCGGACTGGCGGAGTCCGCGGCACCTTCCGCGGGTCCCGTCGCGCCCGCCGCACCTGTGGCGGACTGGTCCGGCGGCTACGCCGGCCTGTCCTTCGGGGCCGGCACGGCGACCGATTCCGCCGCCGACCACGATCTCTCCGTGCTTGGCGCCCATGGCGGCTATCGCGTCGATACCGGGCCGCTGGTCTATGGCGGAGAACTCCAGTACGCCCGGCAGGATATCGACACCGCGGCTTCGGAGCAGACCTCCCTCCGGCTCAAGGGCGCGGTCGGCTACGACGCCGGCCGCCTGCTGCCCTACGTGGTCGTCGGGCTGTCCTCGCTGGCCTACGAGGACGACAGCGGCTCCGGCACCCTCTACGGCCTCGGCGCCGATTTCGCGGTGTCGGACCGGGTCACCGTCGGGGCGGAATATCTGATGGAGACATCGGAGGATCTCTTTGCCGGGCAGGAGGTCGAGGCCTCGGACGTCTCCCTGCGGGCCAGCTTCAATTTCTGACCGGGCACCGGGCATCCTCTCGCTGCGGGGCACGTCCGGTTCGGCCGGGGCGGGACGCGTGGATCGGCGGGCGTCCCTGCGCGCCGCTCCCGAGGCCCCCCGCGCGATGTCGAGGAACTCGGGCAAACCGGCCGGCAGACCGAGGCGATGACCGTCCAGGACGGTGTCTTCTTCCCCGTCCGAGCGTCTCAGCCCGCCTCCGCCTGCCGCATCACCTGGAGGATGCGGGCGGCAATGGCGCGGCTGCCCTTGGGCGAGGGGTGGATGCGGTCGAGCCCGTGAAAGCTCTGGTCGCCCTCGGGGACGATGTCGGCGAGAGAGACGAAATGCACCCCGTCGTCCCTGGCCGCCATGGCGGCCAGGCGCCGGTCCATCTCGTCGCCGAGAGCCACGCAGCCCTCGACCGGCGAGGTGAAGCCGGGGGTGCGCAGGTAGCCGGTGTAGATCACCTTCACCTCCTCGGCGCGCAGCCGGGCCACCGTCTGGGGGATCGCGCCGCTGCTGCCGTCCGCCCCGATCAGCCGCTCGATCCGGCTGTCACAGGCCGAGCAACCGCAGCCGAACAGCAGATCGTTGCCGTAACCATTCAGGACCACCCACTCCCAGGGGCCGGGCGAGAACTGGTCGGGAATGTCGTCGGTCAGGATCGCCGCGCCCGAGGCGGCCCGGTCGATGACCTGTTCGCCCATGTAGACCTCGAGCGCATCCGCCACCGAACTGCCGCCGAGGCGATTGAAGGCCATGAGGCTGTCGCCCATGACGATCACCCGGGCCTCGGTGCCGGGCCGGACCCCCTCGGTGCAGGCGGACAGGGCGAGGGCTGCGAGGAGCATAAGTCGGCTCAGCATGGGGCTCTCCAAGATGGGTCCGCGAAGATTCCAGGTGATCTGCGGCAGGTGGTAGCGACCTTCTCGAGGTCTGACCAGCCGGACGGCGCCTCACGGAACAATGCTCAAAGGACGCCCCGTCTGTTTCCAATCCAGAGCCCCCTGCCGGACCCGGTCGCCATCGTCGGTCACTCGTAGACCGGAACCACCACGCCGCCGCGGGTCTCTATCGCGGCGCCCGTTCGTGCGGGCGTCGAAGCCGTCGAGAGCGCACAATTGAGACGCATCTCCTGAGGAAGCCGGGCATTGAAGTCTTCGCAGCTCTGTTCCGGGTCGCGGTTGAGGACGATGTCTTTGAACTCCTCGAAGGTATAGCCACAGGCCTGTAAGTCGGCCTCGGTCTCGCCGCCGATCAGCGTCGACATCTCGCGCATTTCGGCCATCGTGAGGCAAGCGTCGCGCAGTTCGTAGAAGGTCGCCGCAAGTGCGGCCGTGGCCCCGAGTCCGGGGACCATCTCGGCAGGCAGGGACCCGATATTGAGCGATATGGCCCGGCTTGCCCTGCGCGTCATGGACGTGTTGATGCGGCGCACCTCGTCCTGAAGGTCGGTCCGCTTGGCCACCTCGGCAGTAATCCGATCTTCCGCGGCAGCGATCTGCCCTCGCAAGGCGTTGCGTTCGGCGCGAAGGGCCCCTACCTCGTTCTCCAGTTGTCGCAGACGCTCGGGATCGGCGCGCTGTCTCAACTCCGCCAGCTCAATCTCACGGGCCGCAAGGCGAGCCTCGCTGTCACCAAGTCGCTTGGCCAGGGTCGCCCGGGAGCCTGGCTTCGGTGCAGCGCGTGCTGCGGGCCGCTTCGTGCAGAGCCGTCTGACGGTTGTCGGTGACGGCGTTGGGAAGGATCCGCCACTCGCCGGCCAGCCTGATCCTGAGCCGATCGACGGTCTCGGCGCTCTTGTCGTTTCGAACCAGGAGATGAAGCAGCGTCGCCTGGTCCGTGTCCCTGCGCAAGAGACCGGAGGCCTCGGCCGCGCCGATGCAGGCGACGATCTCCTCACTCGAGGCCGATGATACAAACGCTTGCGATACCTCGCAGGCCTCGACTGGCGCCGCCAATGCAAGCGTCAGGCACACCAACCATCGCTTCATTCCGTCTCCCTTCCCTTGGGTATCTGGACGATACCAAAGAAGGGCCCGTTGTCAGCCGGCTTTCTCCAGCCCGAAGGCGTCATGCAGGGCCTGCACCGCAAGCTCGGTGTACTTGCGGTCGATCAGGACCGAGATCTTGATCTCGGAGGTGGTGATGACCTTGATGTTGATGCCCTCGTCGCGAAGGGTGGCGAACATCTTGGCGGCGACCCCGGCGTGCGAGCGCATGCCGATCCCGACGATCGAGACCTTGGCGACGCCTTCGTCGGCCACGAGGTCGTGGAAGTTGATCAGCTCGGCCGCCTTGGCCTTCTCCATCGCGTCACGGGCGCGGGCGACCTGGTTCACCGGGCAGGAGAAGGTCATGTCCGTGCGCCCGTCCTCCGAGATGTTCTGCACGATCATGTCCACGTTCACCCCGGCCTCGGCGAGGGGGCCGAAGATGGCGGCGGCGATGCCGGGGCGGTCGGCCACCGAGATCAGCGTCATCTTGGCCTCATCCTTGGAATGGGCCACGCCGGCCACCACATTGCTTTCCATGATCTCTTCCTCCGAACAGACGAGGGTTCCGGCCTCGTCCGTCTGTTCCTCGAAACTCGACAGCACCCGCAGGCGCACGTTGTAGCGCATCGCCAGCTCGACCGAGCGGGTCTGCAGCACCTTGGCCCCGAGGCTCGCCAGTTCCAGCATTTCCTCGAAGGCGATGCGGTCCAGCTTGCGGGCCTTGTCGCAGATCCGCGGGTCGGTGGTGTAGACCCCGTCCACGTCGGTGTAGATGTCGCAGCGCACGGCGCCGAAGGCGGCGGCGAAGGCGACCGCGGTGGTGTCCGACCCGCCCCGGCCGAGGGTGGTGATCCGGCCCTCGGGGCTGACGCCCTGGAAGCCGGCGACGACGGCGACCTTCATGCCCTGCTGGAAACGGCCCATGATGTTGGCGGGATCGATTTCCTCGATCCGGGCGGCGGCATGGGCGCTGGTGGTCTTCACCGGCACCTGCCAGCCCTGCCAGGACCGGGCGGGGACGTCCATTTCCTGCAAGGTCAGCGCCATCAGGCCGGCGGTGACGTTCTCGCCGCTCGACACCACCGCGTCGTAT
>JAMWZF010000297.1 GCA_024304875.1 Paracoccaceae bacterium | reverse complement strand
GCTTGCCCGGATCCGCGCCCAGATGCGCACCCACGAGCAGTCCGAGGACGCGGTCTTCCAGCTTGGACCCTACACCTTCAAGCCGGCCCAGAAGATCCTGGTGACCGAGGACGAAAAGAAGGTCCGCCTGACCGAGAAGGAGACGAACATCCTGAAGTTCCTCTACCGCTCGACCGAGCGGGTGGTGCCGCGGGACGTCCTTCTGCACGAGGTCTGGGGCTACAACGCGGGGGTGACCACGCACACGCTCGAAACCCACATCTACCGCCTGCGCCAGAAGATCGAGCCGGACCCGTCCAACGCCCGGCTCCTGGTGACCGAGAGCGGCGGCTACCGGCTGGTGGCCTGACCCATCCCCGGGTGGCGGGGGCCTGCCACCATCCTCCCTGACAGACTTGGCCCCGGTGTCCGAAAGGCGCCGGGGTCGTTTTCTTTCGGGCGGAAGCGATCGCGAGATTGCCTGCCACCGCCTGTCGAGAGGCCGTGTTCCCTTGCCCTGCACGTCTGTTTCGTGGTCGATGCGGGACATGACCCGTCGCATCCACACCTGTCCCGACACGTTCCATGGCCAAGGACGCCGTCCATGAAGATCGAGCCCTTCGGCGTCGAGCAGTGGATGAACGCCTGGGAAACCCGCTGCGCCCACAATCTGGCCGAGACCTGCGTGGAGAGCCTGACCCTCTCCGAACTGGCCGGCATGGCGGGGTTCGACCTGTCCGAGCTGGCGGGGCTGAAGATGACCTACGGCGCGATCCGCGGGTCCGAGGGGCTGCGCACTGCGGTGGCGGATCTCTACACCGGCAAGGGGCCCGAGGACGTGCTGATCTGCCACGGCACGATCGGCGCGAACCACATGGTCTACCAGGCCCTGATCGAGCCGGGCGACCATGTCGTGTCGATCTGCCCGACCTACCAACAACATGTCTCCATTCCCCGGTCGCTGGGGGCCGAGGTGACGGAGCTCTGGCTGCGCGAGGCGGACGGCTGGCTGCCGGACCTGGACGCTCTCGAAGGGCTGGTCCGAGACGGCACCAAGGTCATCTCCCTGACCAACCCTAACAACCCGACCGGCGCCCTTATCGAGGCCGAGGGGCTTGCCCGCATCGTCCGGATCGCGCGCGGGGCCGGGGCATGGGTCCTCTGCGACGAGGTATACCGTGGGACCGAGCGCGGCGTGGGACGGCCGCCCTCGATCTGCGACCTCTACGAGAAGGGCATCTCGACTGCGGGCATGTCCAAGGCCTTCTCCCTCGCTGGGGTGCGGCTGGGCTGGATCGTGGGGCCGGCAGAGCTGCTCGAGGCCTGCGAGCTGCACCGGGACTACACAACGATCAGCGTCGGCATGGTGGACGACTGGCTCGCGACCCGCGCGCTGGGCGTGAAAGAGACGATCTGGGCACGCGGGCGCGGGATCACCACCGCGAACCTCGCGGCACTGGAGGACTGGCTCTCCCGCAACCCCCTGCGTTTCGTGCCGCCGTCCGCCGGCACGGTCGGCCTGCTGTCCTACGAGCGGGACGACCCCTCCTATGCCCTCTGCGAGCGGCTCCTGTCGGACACGGGCGTTCTTCTCACCCCGGGGGCGGTCCTGGGCATGGAGGGCACCCTGCGGATCGGTTTCGGCAACCCGGTGGCCGAGTTCGCTGCGGGGCTTCGGGCGATGGATGGCTGGTTCGGCAGTTGAGGGTCGGGCGGAGCCGCGCGGGCCTCTCGTGGACCGGCCGGTTTTTTTGGGCAAGGCGGCGCGCCGGTGCGTTTTTCTGCCAGAATGAAGGAGAAGCGTGGCGCATCGGTGCAGGCCGGTGGCGCTGCGGGCTCTTCATTCTGGCAGGTAAGCGCGGGGGGGCGGCCCGTCTGCCTGGCGCCGCGGCAGGCCGCCCGCACGAGGCCGTGCAGCCAGCCGTATGGCGGGGTTTGGCCCGCCGCCCCTTTCGCGACCGGGCGAGACACCCTAGGGTCCGCCGGCACCGCCCAAGGAGACCGCCCATGCCCCTCACCCTCGCCACCTGGAACATCAATTCCGTCCGCCTGCGCGCGGGGCTGGTGGAGCGGCTGTTGACCGAGGAGGCGCCGGACGTGCTTTGCCTGCAGGAATGCAAGACGCCGGTCGAGAAGATGCCGCTGTTCGACGCGCTGGGGTACCATCACGTCGTCGCCCGGGGTCAGAAGGGGTACAACGGCGTCGCCATCCTCAGCCGGACCCCCATCGAGGAAGTCGACGCCTTCGACTTCGCGAAACTGGGCCACGCCCGCCATGTCGCGGCGCGCCTTCGGGACGGCACCGTCGTGCACAACTTCTACGTCCCTGCCGGCGGCGACGAGCCGGACCGGGAGAGGAACGTCAAGTTCGGCCAGAAGCTCGACTACCTCGACGAGATGCGTCGCTGGGGCATCAGGACAAGGCCGGAGCGGTCGATCCTGGTCGGCGACCTGAACATCGCCCCGCGCGAGGACGACGTCTGGGACCACAAGAAGCTGCTCAAGGTGGTGTCCCACACGCCCGTGGAGGTCGAGGAACTTGGAAAGGTCCAGAAGGCCGGAAAGTGGGTGGACGTCACCCGCAAGGACGTGCCCGAGGGCCGGCTGTATTCGTGGTGGTCCTATCGGTCTCCCGACTGGGACCTTGCCGACAAGGGCCGCCGGCTCGACCACATCTGGTGCACGCCGGACATTGCTGGCACCGCAGGGGGCAGCCGGATTCTTCGGGACGTGCGCGGATGGGAGCAGCCGTCGGACCACGCTCCCGTCTTCGCCTCCTTCGCCCTCTAGCGCCGCGCCCTATCAGAGAATGTCGAAGTTCTGGTCGAACGACTCGCCGCCGAAGAACGCGTGCCAGCTGGTGCCGTCCGCGACATCGACGAGGATCTGGTGCCCGGTCGAGGTGCCGACGACGAAGTAGTCGTTGTCCGCGTAGGTGACGGCTGCCGCCCAGAGGTCGCTCCGCGACTCCACGCCCTGGACGCCGTCGAAGACGATCCTGTCCTCGCCGATGGTGAAATCCTCGATCACGTCGAGCTGGAAGCGGCGTGCCTGCTCGTCGCCCAGGGTCTCGCCCCAGTACCGGACCATGTCACCGTCCCGGAAGACGAAGCCATCAGCACCCCAGCCACCGTGCAGCCGGTCGCCGCCGGCCCCGCCGACGAGCATGTCGTCTCCGCCATTTCCGCGCAGATTGTCGGCCCCCGCCCCGCCGTAGAGCGTGTCGTTGCCCTTGTTCGCCGCCAGCCGATCGTCCCCATCGCCGCCGTCAAGGACGTCCCAGCCCCCACCTCCGCTGAGCCTGTCGTTCCCGTCGCCGCCGTACAGTTCATCGCGGCCCCTCTGGCCCCGCAGGTCGTCGTCGCCGTGATCGCCATGCAACCTGTCATTGCCCTTGTTGCCCCGCAGGGCATCGTCGCCCGGTCCGCCGTGGAGCCTGTCGGCGCCGCCCCGTCCGTCGACGGTGTCGCGACCGCTGCCGCCCCAGACCGCGTCACGGCCCGCGCCGGCACTGATCACGTCGTCATTCAGGCCGCCGGCGATCATGTCTCCGGCGCCGGACCCCAGGATCGGTTCAAGGACGTCACGGGACGAGACGTCGATGTCGTTGATGACAAGCCCGTCCGGATCGGCGCTGTGTCCTGCGGGAACGTGGTTGACCGGATCGACATAGGCCACCCGCTCCGCGTTGTTCAGCATCCAGTTGATCGAGGTGGTGACGAAGTGGGTCTCGTGGGTGCCCCCGTTGGACCCGCCGTCACCGTCCATGTCGATGCGGGCGCCCTCCAGGGTGTAGAAGATCGTGCCACCGGACGGCGTGTCGATGACAAGCCACTGCTGCGGGAGCGTGCCGGGGTCGTTGTGTCCGCCATTGAAGCGGATCACCGAGACGTAGTCCGGCAGGGTTTCGGGCGCGGACAGATCGATGGCACGACCTTCGATCAGGATCCTGTCGCGCGAGGCGTCGTAGTCCTCGATCCGGCCGATCACCACGCTGCCGTTGCCGAGGCTTGCGATGTTGGTGAACTCGAAGCTGTCGGATGCGAGGTTGGTGCCGTTGTCGCCACGTTTGTGAACGCCGGCCGTGATCCCGCCCATGACACCGGACATCAGCGA
>JAMWZF010000296.1 GCA_024304875.1 Paracoccaceae bacterium | reverse complement strand
GGCCAATACCATCGTCGTCCTGACCCTTTCGGGCATCGCCTATCTGCCTGTCCTCGTCCTCGGCGGGGTCCTCGGCTGGCCCGGCGTTCTGGCGGGGGCGACCCAGATCGTGCCCTACGGGATCGGCACCCTGATCGGGGGCCGCCTTTTCAATCCGGGGAACGAGCGGTTATACCGCGCCGTGGCCTATGGGATCATCGCCGTCGCGGCGGTGGCGGGCCTGCCGATCCGGGGAGGCTGAGATGAAGTTCTTCGAGGTGACCTACGACGACAGCCAGCCCATCGACGGCTACGGGCCGGGCATGTTCCGCATCGCCGGTGAGGCGGTGAAAGGCCCGATCCGCATCCTGCCGACCGGCGTCACGGGCTGGGGCGGGTACGAGGATGTCGAGGGGCTGGTCGCGGCGGCGGGCAAGGTCGACGTCATGCTGATCGGGACCGGGGCCGACCCGGCGTTCGTGCCCGCCAGCTTCCGCAGGGCGCTGGAAGAGGCGGGCATCGGGCTCGAGGGCATGGCCACGCCGTCCGCCTGCCGCACGTTCAACGTGCTCCTCGGCGAGGGGCGGCGCGTGGGCGCGGCCCTGCTGCCGGTCTGATCCTTTGCTGACGGTTCAGGGCCTCGCCGTCGCCCGAGGCGGCGTGCCGGTGCTGGAGGGGGTGTCCTTCGACGTGGCCGCAGGCTCGGCGCTGATCCTGCGGGGTCCGAACGGCGTGGGCAAGACGACCCTCCTGCGCACCCTCGCGGAGTTGCAGCCAGCCCTTGCGGGGACCGTGGAGGGCGCGGAGGACGCCGCCTACGCCAGCCACGCGGACGGCATCAAGGCCCAGTTGACGGTGACCGAAAACCTGGCCTTCTGGGCCGAGGTGCATGGGGCGGCAGTGCCCGATGCGGTGTTCGCCTCTTTCGACTTGGACAGCCTGCGGGACCGCATGGCCGGAACGCTGAGTGCGGGTCAGAAGCGACGGCTGGGGTTGGCCCGGCTGGGGGTGATCGGTCGGAAGGTGCTGCTGCTGGATGAACCGACGGTGAGCCTCGATGCGTTCTCGGTGAAGCTCTTCGCCGACTGGCTGGAGGCGGAGCATCTGGGGCAGGGGGGCCTTGCCGTTATCGCCACCCATATCGACCTCGGCCTCGATGCGCCCGAGATGGACCTCACGCCCTACCGCGCCGCGCCGGATGCGGGCGGCGGCAGCGACGAGGCCTTCCTGTGAAAGCCCTGCTGATCCGCGATCTGCGTCTCGCGGTGCGGGCTGGGGGCGGCTTCGGCCTTGGCCTTGCGTTCTTCCTGATCGTCGTGGTCCTCGTGCCCTTCGGCGTCGGGCCCGAGCGGGAGGTGCTCTCGCGGATCGCGCCGGGGATCCTCTGGGTCGCGGCGCTGCTGGCGGCGCTTCTGTCGCTCGACCGGATCTTCGCGCTCGATTTCGAGGACGGGGCGCTGCCGCTGCTGGCGACCTCGCCCCTGCCGCTAGAGGGGATCGCGCTGGCCAAGGCGCTGGCGCACTGGATCACCACGGGCCTGCCGCTGGCGGTGGTGGCGCCGGTGCTTGGCATCCTGCTCAACATGGAGGGTCCGACCTATGGCTGGATGCTGGTCACTTTGCTGGTCGGCACCCCGGCGCTGTCGATGATCGGCACCTTCGGCGCGGCGCTGACCGTGGGGCTGCGGCGGGGCGGGCTGCTGCTGTCGCTGCTGGTCCTGCCGCTCTACGTGCCGACCCTGATCTTCGGGGCCGAGGCGGTGCGGCGCGGGGCCGAGGGGCTGGACGGGGTCACGCCGCTGCTTCTCCAGGGCGGGATCACGGCTGGCTGCGTCGCCCTGCTACCCTTCGCCACAGCGGCGGCGCTCAGGGTCAATCTGCGGTGAGCATGGATTGAGCGGGTCGCCGCGGAAAGGTAACAACATCCCCATGTCGATCTGGGAATACGCCAACCCCAAGAAGTTCATCACAACCACGACGCCGATCATCCCCTGGATCTTCGGCGCGGCAGGGCTATGCATCGCGGTGGGGCTGTTCTGGGGGTTCTTCCTGACGCCGGACGACTTTCGGCAGGGGTCGACCGTCAAGATCATCTACCTGCACGTCCCCGCCGCCATGATGGCGATCTCGGCCTGGCTGATGATGCTGGTCGCCTCGCTGATCTGGCTGATCCGGCGGCACCATGTCTCGGCGCTCGCGGCGCGGGCGGCGGCACCGGTGGGAATGGTCTTCACACTCATCGGCCTCTGGACCGGGGCGGTCTGGGGCCAGCCGATGTGGGGGACCTGGTGGGCCTGGGACCCGCGGCTGACGTCCTTCCTGATCCTCTTCCTGTTCTACCTCGGCTACATGGCCCTCTGGGAAGCTGTCGAGGATCCGGATTCGGCGGCGGACCTGACCTCGGTCCTCTGCATGGTCGGGTCGGTCTTTGCCCTTCTCAGCCGCTACGCGAACCATTTCTGGAACCAGGGTCTGCACCAGGGCTCGTCCATTGCTCGGGTGGAGGCGGTGACGGGGGCGGATACGCAGGAGAGGGTGTCGAACGTCTTCTTCTACCCCTTGCTGGTCTGCATCGTGGGGTTCGTGCTTCTGTTCGTCGCGCTTGTCTTCCTGCGGACGCAGACCGAAATCCGGGTGCGCCGGACCCGGGCGCTGGTGGCGCGGGCGCGGAGGGAGGCGGGGCATGCCTGATCTTGGGCCCTACGCGATCAATGTGCTGAGCGCCTATGCCGGATCGCTGGTCCTGCTGGGTGCCATCGTCTGGCTGAGCTTTGCGCGGGCGCGGCGCATCCGGGCCGAGCTGGAGAAAGTGGAGAGCAGCCATGACTGACGAGACCGGGGCCCGCGGCGGGACCAACTGGCTCCTGCTGGTGCCCATCATCGTGACCGCCGTTTTGGTGGGCGGCTTCGCCCTGGCGCTGAAGTCCAACAGAGAGGACGCCGCGGTCGGGGTGGACCCCGGTGCGCTGCCGTCGCCCTTCATTGGCCGGCCCATGCCGCCGCTGGCCGAGACCCCGCTGGGGTCGTACCCCAGCTTCTCGACCGAGGAGATCATGGCGGACGGGGAGGTGAAGATCGTGAACTTCTTCGCCTCCTGGTGCCCGCCCTGCCGGGACGAGCACCCCGCGCTGATGCAGCTGGCCGAGGAGGGGGTGCCGATCTACGGCGTCAACAAGTCCGACCAGGAGGCGCAGGCGCTGGCCTTCATCGAGGACCTCGGCAACCCCTACACCGGCATCACGGTCGATGCGAACGGTCGGCAGGCGATCGACTGGGGCGTCGTGGCCCTGCCCGAGACCTTCGTGGTGGACGGGGAGGGGACGGTGATCCTCAAGTTCCCGGGGCCGATCCACGGGGTGATGGACACCATCATCCGGCCCGCGCTGGCCGAGGCGGCGGGCGGCTAGGCCGGCGGCGGAGCCGGGGGCCAGCCCCCGGACCCCCGAGGTATTTGGGGCGAAAAGAGAAAGGGCGCGGGGTGTGATCCCGCGCCCTTCTTTCCTGTCGAGGTCAATGGCGGTCAATGGCACCCGGCGGTCACTCCGCCGCGATGGGGCCGCGGCTGGCGAGGTCGCGCAGGACGTAGTGCAGCACGCCGCCGTGTTCGACGTATTCCTTCTCGATCGCCGTATCGATGCGGCAGCGCAGGGTGATTTCCTTCTCGGTGCCGTCGGCCATGGTGATCTGGCAAGGTACCTCGGCCAGCGGGGTGACTTCCGCGAGGCCCTTGATCGTGACCGTTTCGTCGCCCGTCAGGCCGAGGCTCTTGCGGGTGTCGCCGCCGGTGAACTCGAAGGGGATGACGCCCATGCCGACGAGGTTGGAGCGGTGGATGCGCTCGAAGCTCTCGGCGATGACCGCCTTGACGCCGAGCAGGTTGGTCCCCTTCGCCGCCCAGTCGCGGGAAGAGCCGGCGCCGTACTGTTCGCCGCCGAAGATCACCAGCGGGGTGCCCTGGTCCATGTAGGCCATGGCGGCCTCGTAGATCGAGGTCTGCTCCCCGTCCGGGCCCTTGGTGTAGCCGCCCTCGACGCCGTCCAGCATCTCGTTGCGGATGCGGATGTTGGCGAAGGTGCCGCGCATCATCACCTCGTGGTTGCCGCGCCGCGAGCCGTAGGAGTTGAACTCGCGCTGGGGCACCTGCCGCTCGACCAGGTAC
>JAMWZF010000295.1 GCA_024304875.1 Paracoccaceae bacterium | reverse complement strand
TAAGAGACAGGGATGGGGCGCAGCGTCATGACGGTGATCTAGGCGAAGGCTTGAGCGCTTGCAACCGACGCCGCGGGCGCTAGGGTCCCGCCGGAACAGGCATATCGAGACATCCTCATGAATTTCGACGCACCCACCCGACGCCGCGGCTCGGGCTCGACCAAGTGGGACGGCATGGCTCCCTATCTCGGCATCGAGGACCCCGACGCCCTGCCAATGTGGGTGGCCCAGATGGACTTCGATCCCGCCCCGGTCCTGACCCAGGCGATGCGCGACGTGACCGAGACCGGCCAGTACGGCTATTTCACCACGCTGCCGCAGATGTTCGAGTCCGTCCGCTGGTGGTGCGAGACGCGCTACGGCTGGACGCCGCAGGTGGACCACATGCGCGCCACCCACGGCCTCGGCAACGCGATCGGCCTGTGCCTGCAGACCCTCAGCGCCCCCGGCGACGAGGTCATCACCTTCACGCCGGTCTACCACGAGTTCGCCAACAAGATCCGCAGGAACGGGCGGGTGGTGAAGGAGAGCCCGCTGACGATCGGCGCCGACGGCCGCTTCGCCCTCGATCTGGAGACGCTCGAGGGCCAGATGACCGGCCGCGAGAAGATCATGCTGATCTCGGCCCCGCACAACCCGGCGGGGCGGATCTGGTCGGTGGCGGAGATGACCGCGATGGGCGATTTCTGCGCCCGCCACGACCTCGTCCTGATCTCGGACGAAATCCACGCCGATGTGATCATGCCCGGGCGGTCCCATGTCGCGGCGATGGCGGCGATCCCGCAGCACGCCGACAGGCTGGTGGTGATGCTGGCGGCCTCCAAGACCTTCGACATCGCCGGGTTGCGCACCTCCACGGTGATCATCCCCGGCGAGGCCACGCGCGAGAGGTTCGACAGCCTGCACCGGCCCCTCGACATCCAGCCGAACCTCGCCGGCGTGGCCCTGACGACCGCAGCCTATTCGCCCGAAGGCGCGGCCTGGGTCGATCAGCTCTGCGGCTACCTCGCCGGCAATGCAAAGGTCCTGACCGAGGGGCTGTCGGCCATCCCGGGCGTGCGCGTCATGCCGATGGACGCCACCTTCCTGGCCTGGGTCGATTTTTCCGCCACCGGCATGGAGCGGGACGAGATCGACCGGCGGATCAAGTCCGAGGCGCGCATCGTGCCGACGCCCGGCCCGTCCCTCGGCACTGGCGGCGAGTTCTGCGACCGGTTCAACATCGGGACCCAGCGGGCCCATGTGGAAGACGCGGTGAGGCGGATGCAGGCGGCCTTCGCCGACCTTCAGTAGGACGCGCGTGCGTCAGGCCGGCGGCAGGAATCCCGCAGGCGCATCGTCCGGCCGCTCGAAATCGAGCGGCGCATGGTCCGCGGCGGCGGTCGAGCGCTTGAACTCGTAGACCCGCTCGCCGTCGTCGTCGCGGTCGGTCACGATCAGCGCCTGGCAGAGATGGGTCGCGCCCTCGTAGAGATCCACCAGACCCCGGAGCGGCGGCACGTCCTCGGCCCCGACGGCAAAGCCGCGCGACCACATCCGCAGGACCCTGTGGCGCTGGCCGTCCGACACGACGGTCAGCCGGGACTTGCGAAGCAGGGCGATCCGTTCGGCGGACCGAAGGGCCTCGCGGACGCTCTCTGGCAGGATGTCGGACATTGGCGGGCCCCCCTCTGGACGGAACGATGACGCAGTTCCGGCTAAAATCAAGTTAACCCTTGTCGTTTCATCCCCCGGTTGTGCCCTTGCCGCCCTGGCGGGCCGCGCGGGGCCGCAGGAGGTGCGGACGGGCGGCATCGTAGAGGGCCGAATCGGGAAAGCCGTGATCCTCTCCTAGCGCCGGTCCGACGAGAATCAGCGCCGTCCGGGTGATCTTGGCCGCCCGCACCTTGGGCTGGATGTCCGACAGCGTCCCCCGGATCACCTGCTGGTCCGGCCAGGAGGCGCGGTAGACCACGGCAACGGGGCAGTCGGCACCGTAATGCGGCGTCAGCACCCGCTCGATCTCGCGCAAGGCGCGGATGCCGAGGTGGATCGCGAGGGTGGCGCCGGTCCGGGCGAAGTTCTCGAGGCTCTCGCCCTCGGGCATTGCGGTGGACTTCATCGACATGCGCGTCAGGACGATGGACTGGGCCAGCTCGGGCACCGTCAGTTCCTGCCCCAGCGCCGCCGCCGCTGCCGTGTAGGCCGGCACGCCGGGGACGATCTGCCAGTCGATCCCGTCCGCCTTCAGCCGGCGGATCTGCTCGGCGATGGCGCCGTAAAGGGAGGGATCGCCGGAATGGACCCGGGCCACGTCCTGACCCTTCTCGTGGGCCGCGACGATCTCCGCATGGGTCTCGTCCAGCGTCATCGGCGCGGTGTCCAGCACGCGGGCCCCGGCGGGCGCGATGGCCACGACCTCCTCCGGCACCAGCGAGCCGGCATAGAGGCAGACCGGACAGGCCGCGATCAGGCGGGCCGCCTTGAGGGTCAGAAGCTCCGGATCGCCCGGCCCCGCGCCGATGAAGTAAACGGTCATGTCTCGCTCCCGCGATTCGGATGGGGGTCAAGGATGGAACACCGCCGAAGGCGGCGCCGCAGGCGTCCTTGACGCGCATCCGACTCGCCAAACCATCGAACAGGCCTGTTTGCGGCAGACCTGCCCGCAAACGGCCTCTCAGCAGGACCCCCACCTTTCGCCAAGGACACCACGATAGGAACAAGGCGCCCCGGGACGGCGGGTGGGCTGTCGCCTAGGGCGCAGGTCACCCCCGGCCCTCCGCAAGGTCGCCGTCGATCTTCCGGGCATAGCCGCGCGGGGTATACATCCGCGGCCCCTCGCCCAACTGCGCCAGGCGTGTGTTCGACGACCCGACCAGGACAACGGTCAGCATGTCCACCTCGTCCACCTCAAGCGTGCCGAGGGTCCGGTAGGTCAGGCTCTCCCCTTCGCGGCCAAGGTCCCGCGCCAGCAGCACCGGCGTCTCCGCCGGCCGCCAGGTCAGCAGGATGTCCCGCGCCAGCGCCAGCAGGTCCCGCCGGGTCCGGCTCACCGGGTTGTAGAAGCCGACGACGAAATCCCCCTCCGCTGCCGCCCGCACCCGGCGCAGGATATCCTCGCGCGGGGTCAGCAGGTCCGACAGCGAGATCGCGCAGAAATCGTGCCCCAGCGGCGCCCCTGCCCGGTTCGCCGCCGCCTGCATCGCGGTCACGCCGGGCGAACAGATCACCTCGACCCGCCGGGCGGCGGCCGAGACGCCCTCCGCCTCCGGCCCCCGGTCCATCAGCTCGAAGACCAGCGCGCCCATGGCGTAGATGCCCGCGTCCCCCGAACAGACGAGCGCCACGTTCCGCCCCTCCCCTGCCCGTTCGAGGGCGTAGCGGCAGCGCGCTTCCTCCCCTCCCAAGGGAAAGTCCGCACGCGCCTTGCCGGCGGCCAGCGGCCCCAGCAGGTCGATGTAGAGGCCGTAGCCCACCAGCTCCTCCGCCTCGGCCACGAGGCGGGACACCTCGGGCGTGCGCCAGCCCGACTGACCCGGACCGATCCCGACGACGGACAGGCGGCCTCGCGCCCGGCCCGCCGGCTCTGCCACCGGGCGCGGCGATACCGTCAGCGCGGCGGTCGCCATCGCCGACTTCACCTTCGGATACCAGAGCACAGCCTCCGCCCCCGCACAGGCCAGGGCCGCGTTCTCGGCGACGCCATGGGTGCCGATCTCGGCAAAGACCACCTCGGACGGGTTCCGGGTCCGCGGCGTCTCGGCCTCCAAGTCCTCCGCCGTGAACAGGCGCAGCGGCACGCCCAGATGCCGGACCAGGGCCAGCACCGCCGGCTCATCCGCCTTGAGGTCCGCCGTCGCGACCGCCGCCAGCGCCGAAGGCGCCAGCTCCGCCTCGGCCAGCAGCGTCTCGACCAGACCGATCAGCTCCTCCGGCGGACAGTTCCGCGACGCCCCGACGCCCAGCACCGCCCGCTGCGGCCGGAAGACGAGGGTGCCGGGGGCCACGTCCTGCGGCTCCATGGTACAAAGGACCTGCACCTCGCTACCTTCAGGCAACCCGGCCAGCCAATCCGCCTTGCCCGCCTCGTCCCCGTCCAGCCGGGCGCCCCCGCCCGACAGCAAGGCGGCCATCGCCGCCTTGGCGGCCTCCGGCGTATCGAGCACCCATCCCGCGGGCGGCTCGTCCAGGGACAGGCCCAGAGAGACGTCC
>JAMWZF010000294.1 GCA_024304875.1 Paracoccaceae bacterium | reverse complement strand
GCCTCAAGGCGATGAAGGCCTTCCTGCCGCCGGAGCTGCCCGTCTATGCCGTCGGCGGCGCGGGGCCCGAGAACTTCTCCGACTGGATCGCCGCCGGCGCCGCCGGCTTCGGCATCGGCTCCGCCCTCTACGCCCCCGGCATGTCCATCGCCGACATCGCCGGCCGTGCCGCCACCATCGTCGCCGCCTACGACGCCGCGAAAGGACTGACATGATCTTCGACGACACCAATTGCACCCTCGGCGAAGGCCCCCTCTGGCACCCCGAGCGGGGCGAGCTGTTCTGGTTCGACATCTTCGGCAAGCGGCTGCACTGGCAGGGCGGCTCTCAGGAGTTCGACGACTACGTCTCCGCCGCCGGCTGGGTCGACCGGGACACGCTCATCATGGCCTCGGCCAATGCCCTCTGGCGCTACGACATCGGCAGCCGGACCCGCGAGAAGCTGGCGGACCTCGAAGCCGACAAGCCCGCCAACCGCTCCAACGACGGCCGCGCCGACCCCTACGGCGGCTTCTGGATCGGCACGATGGGCGTGAAGGCCGAACCCGGCGTCGGCGCGATCTACCGCTACTACAAGGGCGAGTTGCGGACGCTGTTCCCCGACATCAGCATCTCCAACGCCATCTGCTTCCCGCCGGACGGCACCCACGGCTATTTCACCGACACGCCGACGAAAAAGATCATGCGCGTGGCGCTGGACAAGGACGGCTGGCCCAAGGGCGATGCGGAAGTCTGGCTGGACCTGTCGGACACCCCCTACAGCCCCGACGGCGCGGTCTTCGACGCAGGCGGCAACTTCTGGAACGCGCAGTGGGGCGCGAACCGGGTGGCCTGTTACGATGCCAAGGGCAACTTCGTGGAGGCCATCGGTTTCGCCGCCACCCAGACCTCCTGCCCGGCCTTCGGCGGCGCGGAGCTGACGACGCTCTACTGCACCACGGCCGCCGAGGGGCTCGAGGCCAGCCGCAACCCGCACCAGGGCAAGACCTTCGCCTGCGACACCCGCGTCACCGGCCAGGCGGAACACCGGGTCCTTCTCTGACCGCTCCCGGCTTCGGGCTGGCCCAAATACTCAAATCCACCATCAGCCACCCTTCAGGAGGTCTGACCGATGAAGCGCACCCTCGGCGTCTGCTACTACCCCGAGCATTGGGACGAGAGCCTCTGGGCCGAGGACGCCGCCCGCATGGTGGACACGGGCCTGACCTGGGTCCGCATCGGCGAGTTCGCCTGGAGCCGGATCGAACCGCAGCCGGGGACCTTCCACTGGGACTGGCTCGACCGGGCGATCGAGGTGCTGGGCGGCGCGGGGCTGCGCGTGGTCCTCGGCACGCCGACCGCCACGCCGCCGCGCTGGATGCTGGACAAGCTGCCGGACATGCTGGCGGTGGACGCGCAGGGGCGGCCCCGGAAGTTCGGCTCGCGCCGGCACTACTGCTTTTCCCACCTCGGCTACCGGGCCGACGCGCGGCGGATCGCGGGGCTGATGGCGGAACGCTACGGGCGGCACCCGCACATCGGCGCCTGGCAGACGGACAACGAATACGCCTGCCACGACACGACCCTCAGCTATTCGGACGCCGCCCGCGCGGGCTTTCGCGACTGGCTGGCGCAGAAGTACCAGAGCCCCGATGCCCTGAACCGCGCCTGGGGCAATGTCTTCTGGTCGATGGAGTATGACGGCTTCGACCAGATCGACCTGCCGAACCTGACGGTGACCGAGCCGAACCCGTCGCACGTCCTCGACTTCCGGCGCTATGCCTCGGACCAGGTGGTCGCCTTCAACCGGGCGCAGGTCGAGGAGATCCGCAAACACTCGGACGCGCCGATCCTGCACAATTACATGGGGCGCGAGACCTCGTTCGATCATTTCAAGGTGGGCGCCGACCTCGACGGGGCGAGCTGGGACAGCTACCCGATCGGCTTTCTCAGCGACCGGGTGGAGGCGGACGACGCCCACCGCGCCCGCTTCCTGCGGCAGGGCGATCCGGACAACCAGGCCTTCCACCACGACCTCTACCGCGCGGTCGGCAAGGCGGCGAAGACGGCGGGCGCCGTGCCCCGCTGGTGGGTCATGGAGCAGCAGCCGGGCCCGGTGAACTGGGCGCCGTGGAACCCCGCGCCCCTGCCCGGCATGGCCCGGCTCTGGGCCTGGGAGGCCTTCGCCCACGGGGCCGAGGCGGTCTGCTACTTCCGCTGGCGGCAGGCCCCCTTCGCGCAGGAGCAGAACCACGCAGGGCTCCTCCGCCCCGACAGCGCACCGGCGCCCGCCCTGGCCGAGGCGGCGCAGGTGGCGGCGGAGCTGAAGGAGGTACCCGAGGAGGCCGGCTGCGCACCCGCCGAAGCCGCGCTGGTCTTCGACTACGAAAGCGCCTGGGCCTGGGAGACGCAGCCGCAGGGGCGGGACTTCTCGGCCTTCGCGCTGGCCTTCTCGGCCTACAAGGCGCTGCGCCGGGCGGGGCTGAACATCGACATCCTGCCGCCGGACTGTGCAGACCTGTCCGGCTACAAGCTGGTGCTGGCGCCGGGGCTGATGACGATTTCGGAGCCGCTGCGCGCCGCGCTGAGGGCGTTCGGCGGCATCGCGCTCGTCGGTCCCCGCGCTGGGTTGCGGACACCGGATTTCGCGATCCCGACACCGATGGGACCGGCGCTGGACGGGCTGGGCGTGACGGTCGCCCTGTCCGAAAGCCTGCCGCCGGGTATCGAGGTTCCTCTCGAAGGGGGCGGCGCCTTCGCGACCTGGCGGGACGTGCTGGAGGGAGACGCCCCCGTTGTCCTTCGCTCGGAAGACGGCACCCCGGCGATCATGGGCGACGGCCCGGTCCGCGTCCTCGGCGGCTGGCCGACCGACGCGACCTGGGACCGGCTGCTGACCGAGATGCTGCCCGGCCTCGGCCTCACGCACCTTGGCCTGGCCGACGGCCTGCGGCTGCGGGACACGGCGAGCCACCGCTTCGTCTTCAACTACGCGCCCGAGCCTGCCGTCTTCGAAGGCACCGAGGTCCCGCCCGCCGGCGTCCTGCGCCTGCCACTCGGCTGACCCCGCCTACCCACTTGCGCCCTACCGGGTCGCCCGCTAACCCTAGAGGCGTGGCCGATGGGAGAACCCCGAAGAGGGGTGCCGAAGGAGCAACCGCCCCGGAAACTCTCAGGCAAAGGGACCTTTGGCCACGACGACAGATCTGGAGAGAGGCGGCCCTGGAGTCGCCCGCCGACGGGATAACGATCTCAGGCAAAAGGACAGAGGGGGCATCGAAGGGGGCCGCTCAAGCGGCCCGAACCGATGCCGGGCGTCCCGCCCCGGCGATAGACCGGAGAGACGATGACCGACGATGCCGCCGCGCCCCCACTGGCCACCACACCGCTGACCGACCTGCATGCCGAGCTTGGCGCCCGCATGGTGCCCTTCGCCGGCTATTCCATGCCGGTGCAGTTCGACGGGGTGATGGCCGAGCATCTCTGGACGCGGGAGCACGCCGGCCTGTTCGATGTCAGCCACATGGGGCAGATCCTCGTCACCGGGGGGGACTGGCCGACGATCGCGGCGGCGCTTGAGGCGGCCATGCCGCAGGACGTCGCGGACCTGCCCCGGGGGCGCCAGCGCTATGCCCTTCTGACCAATGACTCCGGCGGGATCGAGGACGACCTGATGGTCGCGAACCGGGGCGATCACGCCTTCCTCGTGGTGAACGCCGCCAACAAGGCCGCCGACATCGCCCGCCTGCGGGACCTCTGCCCCGGCCTGACGTTCGAGATGGTGGAGGACCGCGCCCTGATAGCCCTCCAGGGGCCGCAGGCCGAGGCGGTGCTGGGCGACGGCGTGGCCGACATGGCCTTCATGGACAGCGCGACACGCACCGTGATGGGCCGCGAGGTCTGGATCTCCCGCTCCGGCTATACCGGCGAGGACGGGTTCGAGATTTCGGTGCCGGAGAGCGAGGCTGTGGGCTTGGTGACCGACTTGCTGAAGGACGACCGGGTCAAGCCCATCGGCCTCGGCGCGCGGGATTCGCTGCGGCTCGAGGCCGGGCTTTGCCTGCATGGGCACGACATCGGCCCCGATACCACGCCGGTCGAGGCGGGCCTCACCTGGGCGATCCAGAAGGTCCGCCGGCCGGGCGGCGCCCGCGAAGGCGGCTTTCCCGGCGCCGAGGTCATCCTCGGCCAGATCGAGAACGGCGCCCCCCGCAAGCGGGTCGGCCTGCAACCCGAGGGC
>JAMWZF010000293.1 GCA_024304875.1 Paracoccaceae bacterium | reverse complement strand
AGCGAAGAGGACCTGCTCAAGATGCTCTCCGGCTCGGCCGGGGCGGACGTCCGCCAGTATGTCCTCGCCAACCCCGATGAGGTGGACGGCAACGTCAGCTTCGACGTGCTGGCCTCGTCGCGGGTGGACGGCTACCTCAAGGGCCGCGTCACGCGCGAGGATCTGGCCCGCGACCGCAACCTCGACGCCGCCCACCTCGACCTGGTGGACGAATTGCAGGAGGCCGGGGTGGTGAACCGGGTGTTCAACTGGTCCTTCATCTTCGGCGCCGACGCCTCGGAAAGCCGGCCCGAGGCCGCCGGGATCGGCGTGTCGATGGTCGGCTCGCTGTTCATGATGCTGGTGGTGCTCGTGCTGGCCCTGCCCATCGGCGTGGCCGCCTCGATCTACCTCGAGGAATTCGCGCCGAAGAACCGCTTCACCGACATCATCGAGGTGAACATCTCCAACCTCGCCGCCGTGCCCTCGATCGTCTTCGGCATCCTCGGCCTCGCCGTCTTCATCCAGTTCATGCACCTGCCGCAGTCGGCGCCGCTGGTGGGCGGGCTTGTGCTGACGCTCATGACCCTGCCGACGATCATCATCTCGACCCGCGCCTCGCTGAAGGCGGTGCCGCCCTCGATCCGGGACGCGGCGCTGGGGGTCGGGGCCTCCAAGATGCAGTCGGTGTTCCACCACGTCCTGCCGCTGGCCATGCCCGGCATCCTGACGGGGACGATCATCGGCCTGGCGCAGGCGCTTGGCGAGACCGCGCCGCTCCTCTTGATCGGCATGGTCGGCTTCATCGCCTCGAACTATCCCGACGGGGTCGCCTCGGGCTTCCTCGATCCCAACTCGGCCATGCCGGCCCAGATCTACGAATGGGCCAAGCGCGCCGACCCGGCCTACTACGAACGCGCCTGGGGCGGGATCATCATCCTGCTGCTGTTCCTGATGACCATGAACATCATCGCCATCATCCTGCGCCGCCGCTTCGAGCGCCGGTGGTAAGAAAGGGCTGAGACATGTATGACGCGCCCCACATGACGGAGAAGAGCGTGGACCAGAAAGACATCAAGATCGCCGCGCGCAAGGTGCAGGTCTATTACGGCGACAACCACGCCATCAAGGACGTGGACGTCGAGATCCAGGACAAGACGGTGACCGCTTTCATCGGCCCCTCGGGCTGCGGCAAGTCCACCTTTCTGCGCTGCCTCAACCGGATGAACGACACCATCGACAGCTGCCGGGTCGAGGGGGACATCACCCTCGACGGAGAGAACATCTACGACCGCAAGGTCGACCCGGTCCAGCTGCGCGCCAAGGTCGGCATGGTGTTCCAGAAGCCGAACCCCTTTCCGAAGTCGATCTACGACAACGTCGCCTACGGCCCCCGCATCCACGGAATGACCCGCAACAAGGCCGAACTGGACGAGGTGGTCGAGACGTCGCTCCGCCGCGCCGCGATCTGGGACGAGGTGAAGGACCGGCTGAGCGCCCCCGGCACCGGCCTCTCGGGCGGGCAGCAGCAGCGCCTGTGCATCGCCCGGGCCGTTGCGACCGAGCCCGAGGTCCTTCTGATGGACGAGCCCTGCAGCGCCCTCGACCCCATCGCCACCGCCCAGGTGGAGGAGCTGATCGACGAGCTGCGCAGCCAGTACTCCGTCGTGATCGTCACCCACTCGATGCAGCAGGCGGCGCGGGTCAGCCAGAAGACCGCCTTCTTCCACCTCGGCCACCTCGTCGAATACGACGACACCGGCAAGATTTTCACCAATCCCGAGGATAGCCGCACCGAAAGCTACATCTCGGGCCGTATCGGGTAACGAGCAGATGCCAATGAACGACCCCCATATCGCCTCGGCCTTCGACCGGGATCTCGAGGGCATCCAGGCCCTCGTCATGAAGATGGGCGGCCTGGTCGAGGCCGCCATCCTCGACGGTGCCAAGTCTCTCGAGACCCGCGACACCGAGCTTGGCGAGCGCGTCCGCAAGGGCGACAAGGCCATCGACGAGCTGGAAGAGCGCATCAACGAGGCCGCCGCCCAGACCATCGCGCTGCGCGCGCCCGTCGCCGCCGACCTGCGCGTCGTGCTGACCGTGCTCAAGCTTGCCGCCAGCCTCGAACGGGTCGGGGACTACGCCAAGAACATGGCCAAGCGGGTCTCGGTCCTGGCCGAACTCCAGCCGATGACCGGCACCGAGGTCGCGCTGCGGCGCATGGCCCGCGAAGTGCAGATGATGCTCAAGGACACGCTCGACGCCTACATCCGCCGCGACGCCGCCCTCGCCGAGGAGGTCCGCCAACGCGACCAGGACGTCGACCAGATGTACAACGCCCTGTTCCGCGAGTTCCTGACCTTCATGATGGAGGACCCGCGCAACATCACCGCCTGCATGCACCTGCATTTCATCGCCAAGAACGTCGAGCGCATGGGCGACCTCGTCACCAACATGGCCGAGCAGGTGATCTACCTCGCCACCGGCGAGATGCCCGACGACAATCGGCCCAAGGACGACCGGACGTCCTTCATGACGGACAAGGACTAGGACCATGTCCAACATGCCCCAGCCCCATGTCCTGATCGTCGAGGACGAGATCGCCCAGCGCGAGGTCCTCGGCTACAACCTCGAGGCCGAGGGCTTCCGCACCACCAAGGCCGAGGACGGCGAACAGGCCCTGATGCTGATCGCCGAGGAGGCGCCGGACGTCATCGTGCTCGACTGGATGCTGCCCAACGTCTCGGGCATCGAGGTCTGCCGCCAGCTCAAGACCCGGCCCGAGACCCGCGACGTGCCCATCATCATGCTCTCGGCCCGGTCGGAGGAGGTGGACAAGGTCCGCGGCCTCGAGACCGGCGCCGACGACTACGTGGTCAAACCCTATTCGGTCAGCGAGCTGATGGCCCGCGTGCGCACCCAGCTGCGCCGCGCCAGGCCCTCGACCGTGGGGCAGATGCTGGTCTTCGAGGACATCGTGCTCGACAGCGAAACCCACCGCGTGAAGCGGGGCGAGGATGCGCTCAAGCTCGGGCCGACGGAGTTCCGGCTCCTCAGCACCTTCATGGAAAAACCCGGCCGCGTCTGGTCGCGCGAACAGCTGCTCGACCGGGTCTGGGGGCGCGACATCTACGTCGACACCCGCACCGTGGACGTCCACATCGGCCGCCTGCGAAAAGTCCTGACCCAGCACGGCGGCTCGGACCCGCTGCGCACGGTGCGGGGCGCCGGATACGCGCTTGGGTGAGGGCCGGTTTCGGCGCAGCCGAATGACCGCTCCGGTGGAGCGGTCAAGGCCCGAACGGGCGAAGCCCAGGATGGCGGGCTGACCCCCGCCTTACGGCGCGCCGCGGCCGGTGGCGCGCGGGCTGGCGGACCGGACTCCCGAAGATGAGTATTTGGGCCAGCCCGAAGCGGCAGGGTGCTCTTTTGGCTTCGATGAAGGCATAAATACTCACCGGCGCAGCCTCTGCGACAGGCGCGCCGCCGGGGCAGGGCGCCCGCAAGGCGGGGCCGGCCCGGCCCGCCGTTCGTGGGGGCTTTACGCCGGGTGGCTTCCGGGGTTCAGATGCGCCCATGCCCACGACACGCACCTCCCCGTCTTTCGACGACGCCGAATATCACCTCCGGATCGACCGCACCCGCGAGGCCATGCAGATGGCCGGGATCGAGCTTCTGGTCGTCTCGGACCCCTCCAACATGGCCTGGCTGACCGGCTACGACGGCTGGTCCTTCTACGTCCACCAGGCGGTGCTGCTGGGCATGGACGGCGATCCGATCTGGTGGGGAAGGGGCATCGACCTCGCCGGCGCGCTGCGCACCGTCTACATGGAGGCCGAGAACTGCTGGGGCTACGAGGACAGCTACGTCCAGAACCCCGACAAGCACCCGATGGAGGACCTCGCCCGGATCATCGACGGCGCCGGCTGGAAGGGCGCCCGGATCGGCGTCGAGATGGACAATTACTATTTCAGCGCAAAGGCTTACAAGGAGCTTTACGACCACACGGTCGGCGACGACTTCGTCGACGCCACCGGCCTCGTGAACTGGCAGCGGGCGGTGAAGTCCAAGCAGGAGCTGATCTACATCCGCCGCGCCGCCGCCATCGTCGAGGCGATGCACGCCCGGATCACCGAACTGGCCCGGCCAGGGCTGCCCAAGCACGAGCTGGTCGCCGAGATCTACCACACCGGCATCTCGGGTGTCGGCGGGCACTTCGGGGACTGTCTCTTATACACATCT
>JAMWZF010000292.1 GCA_024304875.1 Paracoccaceae bacterium | reverse complement strand
GTCCTGGGGGGATGACTGGGTCGGGGCCGGGCGGCCCCTTGGGTCACCCTATCACGCCCCGCCCCGTATCCCAGCCGGAAAGGGATGGCCCCCGCACAACCGATGGGCGAAAGAAACGAGTGGCAATCCGCCCCCGTTTCTGCAACTTCTATTCCCCGACAACGGGTTGGCAATCGCGGGTGCGCAGTAGGGAGCCATGCCGGAAGGCCGGATCAGACGCAGCCCCGCCATCGACGTCGGGCACGAGGTCGCCGCAATGCGGCGGTCGGTGATCGGCAGCGGGTCCGACCTCCTCATGCGCCATGCCCTCGTCTGCAGCGCCTCGGTCGCGCTCTGGATCGCCTCGGGGCGGATCTCCCTGCTGGCCTGGGGACTGGGCTATTCGGCCGTCGGGCTCCTCTATGCGCGGGCCCTCGCCGGGACCGTCGCGCCACCGGGGTTCGGCCGGTACCTGCGCCTCCTTTTCGTCCACGCGGCGCTGGCGCTGACCATGACCGGAATGATCTGGTGGGTCCTGACATGGCACGGGGCGGTCTCGATCTTCGTCGCCGCCTGCGGCATCGGGGCGCTCGCGCTTCACACGCTGATCCGCCACGACCGCTGGTCGCAGGCGGCCGTGGTGGACGTCGGCAACGTCGTGCTCGCCGCGCTGGGGATGATCGCGATTGTGGCCTCCCGGGGGCTGGATCCGGCCGACGCGGCGGCGGTCGCGATCATCGGCGCCGGTGTCATGGGCTACTTCCTGCACTCGGTCGGCGACATCATCGACACCCGGACGCGGCTTGCCGCGCGCCACGCCGCCGAGGCCCAGGCCGAGAAGATGCAGGCCATCGGCCAGCTCGGCGCTGGGATCGCGCATGACTTCAACAACATCCTGACGGTGATCCGCGGCAACCTCGACCTGATCGACGTGGAGGAGGACGCCCACGCGCGGGCGGAAGTCCTGAACGAGGCCCGCAAGGGCACCGACCGGGCCGCCCACCTCGTCCGCCAGCTTCTGGCCTATTCCCGCAAGAGCCAGCTGTCGGTCACCCGCTTCTGCCTGCACGAGTTCCTGGCCGAGACCGCGGCGGTGCTGCGCCGGGTCCTGCCCGAGACGATCAAGGTCCGCCTCGCGCCTGCCCGCGCCGAGGTGATCCTCGCCGCCGACCGCGCGCTGCTGTCCACCGCGATCCTGAACGCCGCCCTCAACGCCCGCGACGCGATGAGCGCCGACGGCGGCGAGCTGACGATCCTCGTGCGCGAACAGGGCGGGATGGTCGCGCTTGTCCTGCGCGACACCGGACCGGGCGTCGCGCCCGAGATTCTGGCCCGCGTGGCCGAACCCTTCTTCACGACCAAGCCGCCGGGGCAGGGGTCCGGCCTCGGCCTGTCGATGATCAAGGGCTTTGCAGAGCAGTCGGGGGGCGAATTGCGCCTCGCCAATCTCCTGGGCGGCGGCTTCAGCGTCGAGATCCGCCTGCCGGTGCAGGACCTGGCCGAATCCGCCGGCGCCGGTGCCTCCCGCGCGGTGGCCTCGTGACCCCGGGCCTGACCCCGGGCACGCCCGTCGCGGTGATGGACGCCGATTGCGCCATCTGTACCCTCGGCGCGCGGATGATCCACCGGCTCGACCGGACAGGCGAGGTCCGCATCTGCCCGGTTCAGACCGACCTCGGCCGGCGCTTGATGGAGGACAACGGCGTCGACGCGGCCGACCCCGAGACCTGGCTGCTGATCGAGGGCGGAACGGTCTGGCGCGATGCCGAGGCGATCATCCGCATCGGCGCCCGCTCGGGTGGCCGGGGCCGGCTGCTCGCCCTGCTGAAGATCATCCCCCGCCCCCTGCGCGACTGGCTCTACCGCCGCCTGGCCCGCAACCGCTACGCCCTCTTCGGCAGGGGCGACATGTGCGCCATCCCCGACCCGGCCTTCCGCGCCCGGCTGATCGGATGAAGGTGCTGGTGATCGGCGGGGCCGGGGTCTTCGGCTCCCGGCTGGCCGGGATGCTGGTCCGCGACGGCCATGCGGTGACGGTGGCGGGGCGGTCCGAGGCCCGCACCCGCGCCGCAGCCCATCGCCTCGGCACCGCCGCCCTGACGCTGGACCTGGCGGGGGACCTCTCGCCGGTGGCGGGGTTCGATGCCGTCGTCGACGCCGCCGGCCCCTTCCACGCCTACGGCGCCGACCCCTACCGCCTGGCCCGGACCGCCATCGCCGCCGGGGTCCACTACCTCGACTTCTCCGACAACATCGACTTCACCACCAGCCTCGCCGCCCTCGATGCCGAGGCCATGCAGGCCGGCGTCTTCGCCCTCTCCGGCGTCTCCTCGGTGCCCGCGGTCTCCTCTGCCGCCGTGCTGGCGCTGCGCGAGGGGCTGGACACACTGGACCAGATCGACAGCGCCATCCTCCCCGGCAACCGCGCTCCCCGCGGCCGCTCGGTGGTGGAAAGCATCCTGGCCCAGGCCGGCCAGCCCCTGACCCTGACGCTCGACGGCCAGCCGGTGACGGTCCGAAGCTGGTCGCGCCCACGCACCTACGACCTCGGCCCCTATTGCCGGACGGCCCACATGATCGGCGTCCCCGACGTGGCGCTGCTGCCCGGTGCCACCGGGGCCGGCACGGTCCTCTTCCGCGCCGGGCTCGAGCTCTGGATCATGCGCGCCGGCCTCGCTCTCTGGGCGGCGACGGGGCGGGTGATGCCGGGCTGGATGCGCCGGCTGGTTCACCTCGCCGCCGGCCTGCTCTACCCCTTCGGCACCGACTGGGGCGGCATGGTGGTGGAGGTCACGGGGCGGCAGGGCAGCCGCTGGCTTCGACGGTCGTGGCGTCTGCGCGTGACGGACGGGCAGGGGCCCTACATCCCCGGCATCGCCGCCCGCGCGCTCCTGCGCGACCCCGCTGCCGTGCCCCCCGGCGCCGGCCCCGCCATCGGTCCGCTCACCCTTCCCGGGGTCGAGGCCGCCCTCACCGACCTCGCCGCCGAAACCGAGGTGCGGGAGGCCGAACTGATCCCCCTCTTCCGCCGCGCCCTCGGCCCCGCCTTCGACACCCTCGCGGGCGGGGTGAAAGCCAGCCACGACAGCCCCTGCACCCGCGTCCTCACCGGCAACGGCACGGTCACCCGGGGCCGCGGCCCCATCGCCCGGATCGCCGCCGCGCTCTTCCGCTTCCCGCCCGCCGGGACGGACGTTCCCGTCATGGTCATCAAGTGGCCCGACGGGCAGGGCGGCGAGGTCTGGGAGAGGCGCTTCGGCGGCAAGGTGTTCCGCTCGCACCTGCGGATGGACGGCACCCGGATCACCGAAAGCTTCGGCCCCTTCACCTTCGCCATCGGCCTTCACGCCCAGGACGGCGCCCTGCACTTCCCCGTCACCGCCGGCCGGCTCGGACCCCTGCCGATTCCGCGCAGGCTCCTCCCCGTCAGCGAGGCCGTCGAGACGGGCACCGAAGACGGCCAGACCTTCGACGTCACCCTCCGCGCCCCGCTCACCGGCGCCCTGATCGTCCGCTACCGGGGCAGGCTGGCCCGTGCTCAGACCGCGTAGACCAGCGCGACGAGGTGATAGAACACCGGCGCGGCGAAGATCACGCTGTCCATCTGGTCCATGAACCCGCCCTGACCGGGGATCAGGTGCGACCAGTCCTTGACCCCCCGGTCCCGCTTGATCGCCGCGAAGACGAGGTTGCCCAGCATCCCCGTCACGCTCGCCACCAGCGCCATGAGCGCCGCGCCCCAGACGCCGAAAGGGGTGATCCAGCTCAGCAGGCCCCCGATCGCCGCCGCGCAGGCCAGCCCGAAGGCCACCCCCTCCCATGTCTTGGGCGACAGCCCCGGCGCCACCTTGAGCCGGCCGAAGCGGCGGCCGAAGAAGTATTCCAGCAGGTCCCCGAATTGCACGACCATGATGAAGAACACGATCAGCAGGATCGCCCGGCCCTCGTAGCCGGGGATGTCCAGAACCATCAGCGCCGGGATGTGGCTGGCGCAATAGACGCAGATCATCAGGCCCCACTGGGTCTCGGCCACGCGGACGAGGAACCTCTCCGCCGGCCCCCGCAGCGCCGAGAGGACCGGCAGCAGCAGGAAGGCATGGACCGGCACGAGGACGGTAAAGGCCGTGGTCCAGCCGAGGCCGACGAAGACGTACTGCGCCGGCAGGATGACGAAGAACCCCAGCGCCAGGGACAGGTGATCTGCCTTGGTCTTGTGCGTGAAGGTCAGCACCTCGCGCAGCGCCGCGAAGC
>JAMWZF010000291.1 GCA_024304875.1 Paracoccaceae bacterium | reverse complement strand
CCCTTGCGAAGACGCCTGTCCCGCCCAGGCCTTTGCCGGCGGCACCTACGATGTGCCGCGCTGCAAGGCGTTTCTCGAAACCGCGCAAGGACGGGACTGCATGGAGCGGGGATGCCTTGTGCGCCGGGCCTGCCCCGTGGGACAGTCGGACCGAGACCCCGCGCAATCCGCGTTCCACATGAGGGCCTTTCACCCCGATGCCGCGTAAGCTGATCCTGATCCGCCATGCCAAGAGCGCCTGGGACGACCCGAGCGCGGACGACCACGACCGGGTTCTGAACGACCGTGGTCGGGAGTCGGCGACGGCGATCGGCCGGTGGCTGGCCGGGAAAGGCCATGTCCCGGACCAGGTGCTGTCGTCGGATAGCGCCCGGACGCGCGAGACGGTGGAGCGGGTGCTTGCAGAGCTGCCGACAGAACCGGACGTATCCTTCCTGCGGGGCCTCTACCTGCCCGAGCCGCAGACCATGTTGCAGGCCCTGCGGCAGGCCACCGGACAGACCGTGGCCCTGGTCGCCCACAACCCCGGCACCGCGATCTTCGCCGAAAGCATCGTCGAGGCTGCCCCCGATCACCCCCGCTTCTTCGACTACCCGACCGCCGGTACGCTGGTGGCGGAGTTCGATACGAACGACTGGAGCCTGGTGGACCGGGGCATGGGCCGGGTGGTGGACTTCGTGGTCCCGCGCGACCTGATCGGCTAGACCCGGCCGCTGGCCGAGAGCATCACGGCGACCGGCCGCGTCGCCTGGATTTCCGCCAGCACGATGACCAGGCTCGCCGTCATCGGCACCGCCAGCACAGCCCCCGCGATCCCCCAGAGTGAGGACCAGACCGCCAGGGCGAGGAGCACGATCAGCGGCGAGAGGTTGAACGCCCGGCCCATCATCCGCGGCTCCAGCACCGCGCCGACGAAGATCTGCGCGGCCGAAAGCGTCACCGCCACCACACCCGCCATCCAGAGCGTGCCGAACTGGGCGAGGCTGAGAAGCAGCGGGAAGATCACCCCGACCAGCGAACCGATATAGGGGATGTAGTTGAGAAAGCCGATGAGGACGGCCCAGAACAGGGCGAACTCGATCCCCAGCACCAGCATGATGACGTAGGAGATGCCGGCGAGGATCGCGTTGATCGCCGTCTTTACGAAGAGGTAGCGGCCGATCCGGTCGTTGATGCGGGCGGTGAGTCCGAGGAGCCATTCCGCCTGCTCGCCCCCGCCGGCGGCGATCATCAGCTTGCGGGCGAGAACCCCGCGCTCGGTCATGAAGAAGGCCGAGTAGAGCACGACGAGGAACAGCAGCGATCCGAACCCCTGGAGGGACAGAAGCGTCGGCGTGATCAGCGCGCGCAGCTCGATCTGGTCGATCGTGGCCCGGCGCAGCGCCAGCCAGTTCTGCTCGCCCTCGATGCCCAGCAGGGCGGCCATGCGGGTGACAAGGGTGTCGAGGTTCGTCTCGTACCGCGGCAGGGCCGTGGCGACCGCCGCGAGGTTGTTGAAGATGAGGGCGAAGAGGAGCACCAGTCCGATGGCGAAGGCCAGAAGCACGATGGTCCGGCGAACCCAGCCCGGAAGCCGGCCCAGCGCGGGGATGCGGCCCATCCCCTCGGCCGCAGCCGAAAGGATGTAGACCGAGATCAGCGCAGCGATGACGGGCACCAGCACCGGCCGCCCGATCCAGAGCAGCCAGCCGATCATCAGCGTCAGCGCCAGCCCGTAGGTGATGGTGCTGATCGGCAGGCCACGGATCGGGCCGGCGCGGCTCAGCGCCTCGGCGCCGCCGTCGTCTGGCAGAGGGTCGATGGGCACAAAGGGTCGCGCCTCAGTGACCGAGGATCTGGCTGAGGAACAGCTTTGTCCGGTCCGACTGCGGGTTGTTGAAGAATTCTTCCGGTTCGTTCTGTTCGACGATCTGCCCGGCATCCATGAAGATGACCCGGTTGGCGACCTTGCGGGCGAACCCCATCTCGTGCGTGACGCAGAGCATGGTCATGCCCTCCTCGGCCAGCTCGATCATGGTGTCGAGCACCTCGGCGATCATCTCGGGATCGAGGGCCGAGGTGGGCTCGTCGAAGAGCATGATCCGCGGCTTCATGCAGAGCGACCGGGCGATGGCCACTCGCTGCTGCTGACCACCCGAGAGCTGGCCGGGGTACTTGTTGGCCTGCTCGGGGATCTTGACCTTCTCGAGGAAGTGCATCGCGGTTTCCTCGGCCTCCTTCTTGGGCGTCTTGCGGACCCAGATCGGGGCGAGGGTGCAGTTCTCGAGGATGGTCAGGTGCGGGAAGAGGTTGAAGTGCTGGAAGCACATGCCGACCTCGGAGCGGATCTTGTCGATGTTCTTGAGGTCGCTCGACAGCTCGGTCCCCTCGACCATGATCGTGCCCTGCTGGTGTTCCTCCAGCCGGTTGATGCAGCGGATCAGGGTGGACTTCCCCGACCCGGAGGGCCCGCAGATCACGATCCGCTCCCCGCGGTAGACGGTCAGGTTGATGTCCCGCAGGACGTGGAACGAGCCGAACCACTTGTTCATGCCCGAGATCTCGATGGCGACCTCGTCCGAGACCTTCATGGCGCTCCGGTCGATTTCGCGTTCTTCGACGACGGCTGAATCGGTCATAGCCTGATGCCCCTTAGCGGTGTTCGCGTTGCAGTTTCTTCTCGAGGTGCAGCGAGTAGCGGCCCATCGAGTAGCAGAAGATGAAGAACATCACGCCGATGAAGACGTAGAGCTCCCAGTAGATGCCGTTCCAGTCGGTGCTGGCGCGGATCGAGTTGGTCAGGCCGATCGGGTCGAGCAGGCCGATGAACACCACCAGCGTGGTGTCCTTGAACAGGCCGATGAAGGTGTTCACGATCCCGGGGATCGAGATCTTGAGCGCCTGCGGCAGGATGATGAGCCGCATCGACTGCCAGTAACCGAGGCCGAGGCTGTCGGCCCCTTCGTACTGGCCCTTGGGCAGGGCGGCGAGGCCGCCGCGGACCACCTCGGCGATGTAGGCCGCCGAGAACAGCGTGACCATGATGATCACCCGCAGGGTCAGGTCGAAGTTCGTGCCCGGCGGCAGGAAGTAGTTCAGCAGCAGCGAGGCAGTGAACAGCCAGACGATCAGGGGCACGCCGCGGATGATCTCGATGAAACCGACCGACAGCTTGTGCACGATGAAGAGGTCCGAGGTCCGGGCCAGCGCCAGCACGATGCCGAGCGGCAGGGACAGGATGATCGCCGAGACCCCGATCACGACCGACAGCAGGAAGCCGCCGAATTCGTTCGAGGCGATGAACGCGAGCCCGATGGGCGCGGCCGAGGTCAGCACGTTCGCCAGCGGCGGCAGGATCAGGAACCAGAAGAGGACCGGCACCAGCACCGCAGCGATGGCGGCGACAATCGGGTTCACCCCGTTCAACGCCTTGGCCGCGACGAATCCTAGCGCGAAGCCGGCGGCGACGAGGATCGGCGTCCAGATCGGCCCGCCCCAGAGCAGCAGGTAGATGATGAAAGGCGAGGCCAGCGAAAAGAAAACGGCCTTGCGCGGGATCGACGGAAACAGCACCGGCGCGAGACCGGCCAGCAGGACCAGCAGCGCGACGTTGGGCCGCCAGTAGGAGTCCTGCGGGTAGAACCCGTAGAGCAACTGGTTCATCCGGTCGCGGATGACGCCCCAGCAGGCCTGTTCGAGCGTCTGGCCCAGTTCCTCGAAATGCTCGCGGCAGGCCGCGAGGCTCTCCTGCCCCCAGGACGGGCTGATGAACCAGGGCAGAAGGCCCTGCAGCACGTACCAGATGACGAAGAGCGAGATCAGCGTCATGACCGTGTTGAATACGCCCGAGAACAGGTTCTCACGAACCCACTTGATCGCGCCACGCTCGCCGACCGGCGGCTCCTTTTCGGGCAGCATCTCGCGGCGGACGAAGGTGAGGTCCTTCATGGAATGCACTTCGGACATCTCAGCGCTCCTTCAGCTTCACGGTGCTGTTGTAGAGGTTCATCAGCGCCGAGATGATCAGACTGAGCGCGAGATAGAACAGGCCGAGGAGCAGCATGCACTCCAGCGCCCGTCCCGTCTGGTTCAGCGTGATCCCCCCCAGCGTCGCGCGCACGTCCGGGTAGCCGACGGCGATGGCGAGGGACGAGTTCTTGGTCAGGTTCAGGTACTGCGAGGTCAGCGGCGGCACGATCACCCGAAGCGCCTGCGGCAGGATGATGAGGCTCATCATCCGGTTAGGGCGCAGGCCCAGCGCGGCCGAGGCCTCGGACTGGCCC
>JAMWZF010000290.1 GCA_024304875.1 Paracoccaceae bacterium | reverse complement strand
CGCATCGACCTTGCGCTGCGCAACCTCGAGCACATGGGCGGCAGCTGGTCCCAGGACCGCGCCCGCCTGCCCGCCCCGCACCAGGTCGCGGCCGAGCTGTGGCAGAGCACCTGGGTCGAGGAGACGACCGGCCGCCGGGGCATCGTGCAGTCGGGCAGCTTCTCGAACCGGGGGCTGATCCATCATGCGGGGGTGACGCTGGGCGCCACGGTGCTGGGCTTCGCCATCGGCGCCGGGCTCGGCATCCTGCTGGCGGTGGGCATCGTGCACAGCCGGGTCATGGACCTGTCCGTCATGCCCTGGGCCATCGTCAGCCAGATGATCCCGATCATCGCCCTGGCGCCGATGATCATCGTGGTGCTCTATTCCGTCGGCGTGCAGGGGGTGATCCCGAAGGCGGTGATCTCGGCCTACCTCAGCTTCTTCCCGGTGGTCGTCGGCATGGTGAAGGGCCTGCGCAGCCCCTCGACCCTGCAGATGGACCAGATGCGGACGTGGAACGCCTCCGGCGCCGACACCTTCTGGAAGCTGCGCCTGCCGAGTTCGGTCCCCTACCTCTTCGCCTCGATGAAGATCGCCATCGCGGCCTCCCTCGTCGGCGCCATCGTGGGCGAACTGCCGGTGCAGCGCGGCGGCCTCGGCGCGCGGATGCTGGGGGGCAGCTACTACGGCCAGACCGAACAGATCTGGGCGGCGCTGCTGATGGCCTCGGCCCTCGCGGTCGTGCTGGTCTGGTTCGTCGGCTGGCTGGAGCGGCGGACGGCGGCGGCGATGGGGGCGCAGCCATGACGCTCGCGCTCCTCGGGCTGGTCATCTGGGCGGCGGGCTTTGCGCTGAACGTCTGGCTGGCGCGGAGGTACGGCGACACGCCCGCCACCCGTTTTGCCGTGCCCGCCGTCTTCGGCCTGACGGTGCTGGCGGTCTGGGAATGCCTCGTCCGGGGGCTGGAGGTGCCGCTGGTCATCCTGCCGCCGCCCTCGATCATCGCGGGCACGGTGGCGGGCAGCTTCGGCACGCTCTGGGGCGACTTCGTGCAGACGGCGCTCAAGGGCGCGCTCTCGGGCTACCTGATCGGCGCGGCGGCGGCCTTCGGCACCGCGATCCTCGCCGACCGCTACGATTTCCTGCGCCGGGGGCTGCTGCCGCTCGGCAGCTTCATGGCCGCCCTGCCCATCGTCGGCACCGCGCCGATCCTGGTGATGTGGTTCGGCTTCGACTGGCAGAGCAAGGCCGCCGTCGTGGTCGTCATGGTCTTCTTCCCGATCCTGGTGAACACCGTGGCGGGGCTGCGCGACACCAGCGCGATGCAGCGGGACCTGATGCGCACCTACGGCGCGGGCTACTGGCCGACACTGCTGAAACTGCGGCTGCCGGCGGCGATGCCTTTCGTCTTCAACGGGCTGAAGATTTCCACCACACTGGCGCTGATCGGGGCGATCGTTGCCGAGTTTTTCGGCTCTCCCACCCTCGGGATGGGGTTCCGCATCTCGACCTCTGTGGGACAGCTTGCACTCGACATGGTTTGGGCCACGATCGTCGTGGCCGCCATCGCCGGAACCCTGTTCTACGGGGCGGTGGCCCTGATCGAGGCGCGGGTGACCTTCTGGCACCCGAGCCAGCGCAGGACATGACGGAACGATACGAAAAAACGACCAAGACCCAACTGGAGGTAACACAAATGAAGAAACTGGTAACAGCAGCCGCCCTGACGGCGATGGGCAGCATGGCCCACGCCGAGGCGCACGCCATGGACGAGGTGACGCTGCAGCTGAAATGGGTCACCCAGGCCCAGTTCGCCGGCTACTACGTCGCGCTGGAGAACGGCTACTACGAGGAAGCCGGCCTTGACGTGACGATCCTGCCCGGCGGCCCCGACATCGCCCCGACGCAGGTGATCGCCGGGGGCGGCGCCGACGTGGTGGTGGAATGGATGCCCGCCGCCCTCGCCGCCCGCGAGAAGGGCCTGCCGCTGGTGAACATCGCCCAGCCCTTCAAGTCGTCCGGCATGCAGCTGACCTGCTGGGCCGACGCGGGCATCGAGAGCCCCGACGACCTCGACAACCGGACCCTGGGCGTCTGGTTCTTCGGCAACGAATATCCCTTCCTGTCGTGGATGTCCCAGCTGGGCATCGCGACGGACGGCGCGGCCGAGGGATCGGTGGAGGTCCTCAAGCAGGGCTTCAACGTCGATCCGCTGCTGCAGCGGCAGGCGGACTGCATCTCGACCATGACCTACAACGAGTACTGGCAGGTCATCGACGCGGGCGTCACCCCCGAGGAGCTGGTGAACTTCCGCTACGAGGAAGAGGGCGTCGCGACGCTCGAGGACGGCCTCTACGTCCTTGAAGAGAACCTCGAGGACCCCGAGTTCGTCGACAAGATGCAGCGCTTCGTCGCCGCCTCGATGCAGGGCTGGAAGTGGGCCGAGGAGAACCCCGAGGAGGCCGCGATGATCGTCCTCGACTACGACGAGACCGGCGCCCAGACCGAGGAGCACCAGATCCGCATGATGAGCGAGGTGGCCAAGCTGACCGCCGGCTCCAACGGCGCCCTGGACGAGGCCGACTACCAGCGCACGGTCGACACCCTGCTGGCGGGCGGTTCGGACCCGGTGATCACCGCCGCGCCCGAAGGGGCCTGGACCAGCGAGATCACGGATGCGGCGCTGAACTGATCGGGTCACAGCCGGTGTGAACACCGGCCCGAGACCACCTGGAAGGGCCGTCCGCAGGGGTGGCCCTTTCTGCATCGGGGGCCCGGAAGTCCCTTGAATCGGGGCGCAAAATTGGCGACCTGCCCTCCGACACAGCTCTCACGATTGCGTTCCCCGGCTGGACGGGGGGCCTGCCCTGCGCAAAGCATGGCGCACGACCCGAGACCGGAGAGACGAGATGCTCGACGCCGCAGCCCGACGCCTGATCGACCCGCCGCTGAACGCGGCCGGGCGGGCGCTTGCGGCGCGGGGGGCGACGGCGGACGCGGTGACGCTCGCGGGCCTCGTCATCGGGCTGATGGCCGCGGGCGCCGTCTGGGCCGGGCTGTTCGGCCTCGCCCTCGTCCTCGTCCTGCTGTCCCGCATCGCCGACGGCCTCGACGGCGCGGTGGCGCGGGCGACGCGCAAGTCCGACTGGGGCGGCTACCTCGACATCGTCGCCGACTTCGCCTTCTACGGCGCGGTCCCCCTGGCCTTCGTCCTCAACGACCCCGCCGCGAACGGCGTGGCCGGTGCCCTGCTCCTCGCCTCGTTCTACGTGAACGGGACCAGCTTCCTCGGCTACGCGATCCTGGCCGAGAAGAAGGACATGGAGACCGCCGCCCAGGGGGTCAAATCCCTTTACTATTCCAACGGCTTGCTCGAAGGGACCGAGACGATCCTGTTCTTCGTCCTGATCTGCCTCTTTCCCGGCGCCTTCGTCCCGCTGGCCGTGATCTTCGCCCTCCTGTGCTTCCTCACCGCGATCCTGCGGGTGATCGGGGCGCGGGCCGCCTTCCCCGACTGAAAGGACACCTCATGCTGAGGACCACCCTCCTCGCCACCCTCATCGCCGCGCCCGCGCTGGCCCAGGACCCCGCCGACTGGGACGCCGTCCTGGCCGAGGCCGAAGGCCAGACCGTCTTCTGGCACGCCTGGGGCGGGTCGACGACGACGAACGACTTCATCGCCTGGGTCGGGGAGCGTGTGGCCGAGGACTACGGCGTCACGCTGGAGCATGTGAAGCTGACCGACACCGCCGATGCCGTCACCCGGGTCCTGTCCGAGAAGCAGGCGGGCGAGGACGAGGACGGCGCGGTCGATCTCATCTGGATCAACGGCGCCAACTTCGCCTCGATGAAGGAAGCGGACCTGCTGTTCGGCCCCTACGCCGAGGATCTGCCGAACTGGCAGTATGTCGATGTCGAGGGCAAGACGGTGCAGACCGACTTCACCGTCCCGACCGAAGGCTACGAGTCCCCCTGGGCCATGGCGCAGGTGGTCTTCATGTACGACAGCGCCGACGGGATCGAGCCGCTGGCGGACATGGAGGCGATCCTCGGCTGGGCCGAGGCGAACCCCGGCCGCTTCACCTACCCGCAGCCGCCGGACTTCCTCGGCACCACCTTCCTCAAGCAGGCGCTGCTGGAGCTGGCCCCCGACCCGGCCGCGCTCTCCGAGGCCCCCACGGACGAGACATACGCCGAAGTCACCGCCCCCCTCTGGGACTGGCTGGAGCAGCTCACCCCGCACCTCTGGCGCTCGGGCGAGGCCTATCCGCAGGCGGGCCC